>JANRLT010000037.1 GCA_033762255.1 Pirellulales bacterium
CCGGATCGCTCACACCGAGGTCGGCAAGTACCTTATCGGTGTATTTTTTGATCACTTTGGCGCGGGGGTCATAGTTTTTATACACCCGGTGCCCAAAGCCCATCAGGCGGAAAGGATCATTTTTATCCTTGGCCTTGGCAATGTAATGCGCCGCATCGCCATCGTCGGCCATGATATCGTCGAGCATCTCAAGCACAGCCATATTGGCCCCCCCGTGGAGGGGACCCCACAGTGCCGATACGCCTGCTGCCACAGCGGAATACAGGTTCGTTTGGGAAGAACCGGAAAGCCGCACGGTGGAGGTAGAGCAGTTTTGCTCATGGTCGGCATGCAGAATAAGCAGCTTGTCCATGGCTTCCACAGCCGCTTCGGCAATTTCCCCAAACATCATGTGCATGAAGTTGGCGGTATAATCGCGGCTAGGGTCGGGCTCAATAAAGGGCAGCCCGGCTGAGCGGCGGTATACGTAGGCCGAAATCACCGGCATATTGGCCAGTACCCGGTAAATGGTACGTTTGCGCACCGATTCATCAAACCATGACTCGAGGTCCTCGGCGAAAAAGCCGGTCAGGGAGGCTAATACTGCGGTAAGCATTCCCATGGGGTGGGTATCCTGAGGCAGGGCGTTGAGCACTGCTTTTACCCCTTCAGGCAACCCCATATGGGCTTTCAGGTCCGCATTAAAGGTGGCAAGCTGAGCCGCATCCGGCAATTCGCCATACAGCAGCAGGTAAATTACCTCGGGAAAAGAAACCTTTTCGGCGAGGTTTTCGATGGGATACCCTCTGTGCTCCAGGATACCGGCATCGCCATCGATAAAGGTAATGGCGCTTAAGGTTGCACCCGTATTTTTATACCCGGGATCCATGGTCACGTACCCGGTTTGGGCCAGCAATTTGGAAATATCGATGGCTTTTTCATTATACGTTCCTACGATGACCGGGAAAGAATGGCTCTTTCCATCGATAATCATTTCTACCTTTTCCTGAGGGGCGGACATGGGCAAATGGGTTTAAATAAATGATGCTTTAAAAACGGCCAAAAATACCCAATTCGAAAGGAAAAAAAAATTTGCCACTGCTTCAATTCGCAGCAGGGACGATGATTTTTCGCAGGAAAGCGCTTACTGGCTGTCCAGTTCGCGCAGCCCGGCTTCAAAGCCGCCATTGAGGATCGGAAACCGGCACCAGGTCTTGGGGTCCAAATTTTCATCATCCAGATGAAACGACGGGGCGTAACGCTCGCGCTTCCACTGGTTGCGGCACCAGAGGCGGAAAAAGCGCTCCACCCAGGCCGCCAATTGCCGCCGGTCGTATTGCGCAAATGGCCCCTCCACGCACAAAAAGGTCTCCAGCGGGTTGCGCTTGTCGCGGATTGCCGCTTTTTCAATCGCGTCCAGCAGGTCGTACGGCATCAGGTCCCCCTCGTCGGTTTGGGCCTGCTCCGGCGGGCGCAACTCCGCGGTGGGAGCCTGCTGGTTGACGTACCGCAATTCGGGGATCGGCCCCGCGCCGACCGGGCCGGAAGATTCCAGCCACCGCAGCCAATGCCGCAGAAAATGCTTGTCGATGCCCGCCAGGGGGCTAAGCCCGCCGCTGGTGTCCCCATCCATCGTGGCATAGCCCACCGCCGCCTCGGATCGGTTGCTCGTCGCCAAGAGCAGCGCATTTTGCAAATTCGCCACCAGCCAGACGCTGGGCGAGCGGACCCGCGCTTGGATATTTTGCAGCGCGATATCATCCGTTTGCCAGGTGAGTGTGCGGCCCAAGCCCTCCTCGACCAGCGCGATGTATTGCCGCACGACGGGATCGACATCAAACAACAGAAAGTTCGCCCCCACGGCCGCGGCCACCCGCCGCGCGGCCTCCAATGTGACCGGCCCGCTATTTTGCGTGGCTTGATACACACAAGTTAACAGTTTCTTTGTCAGGTCAGCGGTTGTAGCGCACTGTTCTATACCGGGAACGTACGCCAGTTTTTGGACAAATCCGGCATGGCCTAATTCGCGCACACCCAGGCGCGCCATTAACCCCACTAGGCAAGCGAGCGCCGAGGAATCCGCCCCGCCGCTCAGTGAAATCACAAACCCCCGCGAGCGGCTCTTGCGCAAATAGTCAAATAATCCCAGCGTGAGCGCGTGGGTGAATTCCTCTTCTTTGTCAACCGCGTTTGGCCAGGGGAGCGGCGGAATCACGGCGGGACGCGGGACGGCCAGCCGGGGCCAGTCAAAGGGCGCACGGACACAATCATCGTCGTCCAGTCGCAATTGGGGCTGATAACTGCCGCTGGCGGCGCGGCTTTGGCGGGTAGCGTCCAAGTCGGCATAAGCGGCGGTCAGGCGCATATCGGCAAAGGAAAACTGCGGGCCAATGGCTAGCATTTTACCGCCGCTGGCGATCATGGCCCCGCCGTCATAAATAGCGCGGCCCGCCTCGTTCCCCAGCAAATTGGCATAAAGATAGCTGACGCCAAACGCGCGGGAGCCCTCTAGCACAAACCGCTGGCGAATTTCATCCTTGCCAAAGGCAAAGTGGCTGGCGCTGGGGTTTAGGATCACATCCGCCCCGCGCAGGGCGTGCCGCGCGCCGGGCCGATTGGCCACCCAAGCGTCCTCGCAAATTTCAAAGCCGATCCGCACGCCGCCAATGTCAAATAGCAAATCCCCCAGGGGATAACCCGCGGGTTCGCCTGTTGTGCGCGCGTTTTCCGCGGCATCCGCGGAGACCTGGGTGTAGTCCTCTAGGTCGCTGGCGGAAAATCGCGTCTGCAATTCCGCGGGCCACGGTTTGAACCAGCGCGGTTCATAATGGATGCCATCGCCCGCCAGATGCTGCTTGGCGGCAAATCCGGCGATCCGGCCATCGACCAAAAGCGCCGCCGTATTGTAAAGCGCGTTTTGATACAAGAGCGGCAGCCCCACGCAGACGATCATGCCGTGTGTGGCGGGCAATACAGCGTGCAAGACCCGCCACGCCTGTCTCCGCGTGTTCGCCGCCAAAAAGGCATCTTCGCAGCCGTAACCCGTGATGCACAGTTCCGGTAGGCACAGGACCGTCACCCCCGCCGCGCGGGCCGCGGCAATCGCCTGTAAGATCCGGTCTTGATTGCCGTCCCAATCGAGCGGGGTTTGATTGAGTACGGCGGTCCCCAAACTAAGCCATTGCATGCGGGTAAAGATTAAAGGTTTAAATACATAGCCACAGAGGCGCAAAGAACGCAGAGGAATTCACAGAGGATTGCATAAAATTAGTATAAAAAGCAACAAGTCCCATCACAGGTTTAATTTAGGGTCGGTTGCTTTACTGGTATGATTGCGGGTTGCTTGATTTTTGTTTTCTCTGTGATACACCTCAGTGTATTCTGTGCCTCAGTGGCTATAAAGATTGATCGAATAACCATTTATTCTAGTCCCAATCCCCCGTTGGACCCACCAGCGACCGCGCGGGATTCCAAAATCAAACGTTCCGCGCCGGCGGCGATCAGTACATTTCCTGTTGAGACTCCCAGTTCCTCCGCCGCCAGCAATGCCTGCGCGGGGTCATTAGGCCACAAAACACGCTGTTCCGTGGGCAATTTCACGGTTCCCGCGATATTTAGCACACAGACCGACAACACCATTTCGTCATTTTCCCGCCTGGCCCAAGCCCCGATCGGCGCCAGGCACCCTCCGCGGAGGGTATGCAGGCAGGCCCGCTCGGCTAGGACCGCCGCCTGGGAAACGGGATCATTTAATGCCCCCACCATCGCTTGGGTGGTTGCGTCATCGGCGCGGGTTTCCAGTCCCAAGGCCCCCTGGCCAACGGCGGAAAGCAGCAGATCAGGTGAAAACAGCTCGCTAATGCGGTCGGTATGGCCCAAGCGGCGCAAACCGGCTTCCGCGAGGACGATGGCGTCATATTCGCCGTGATCCAGTTTTTTGAGCCGTGTATCGACATTGCCGCGAATATCCAGATACGTCAAATCCGCGCGGGCGTTCCGCAGTTGGCTGACACGGCGGGAACTGCCTGTGCCTATCCGCGCGCTAGCTGGCAAGTTGGCAAATGTCACGCCTCCGCGGCTGATGAGGACATCGGCGACGCTTTCCCGTGGGGGGATCGCCGCCAGCGCTAGACCGGGAACAACCTGGGTGGGAAGGTCCTTAAGGCTATGCACCGCCAGATCGACCCGACCGTCCAAAAGTGACCGCTGGATTTCCTTGGTAAAGACCCCCTGGGTGGGGAGGGTGCCGATCGGCCCGGACTGATCGATGTCGCCGCTAGTGGAAATAAAGACCAACTCTGTCGAGACACCCCGCTGCGCCAACTGTGTGGCGACCCATTCCGCCTGCCAGCGCGCGAGCGCGCTCGCGCGGGTGCCGATGCGAAGGGTAGTGGAAGAAGGATGCAACATAGCAATATTTTTAATTTTCGCCACGCGCGGTTTGTTGATTATCAAATTGCTTTGGGGTTTCGTCTGGCTGACTTTCGGGTTCTTCCACTTTCCAAAATGTCAATTGACCTATGACAATTTCCGGAGTCAATTCAATATTGAAAGGACCTAAATTGTAAATTTCCAAGGCTAATCGACCTTTCCAACCAGCATGCGCGTGCGGAGCGGTTAAATGCACCAACACGCCCAGCCGCGCTAGACTGCTTTTTCCTTGGATATGCATCGCCAGATCGGATGGTAAAGTCGTATGTTGCCGCAAATCCGCTAAATAAAATGTATGCGGGCGTAGGGTGATTATTCCCGAGTTGTCCACGGGCACTTCGCGGAGATAAGTTTTGGCGAATTCGCGATAGGAAAATTGTTGCTGCTTTTTATGTAGGGAAATCGTAAGTGTCGTGCCTGTGGCGGGTTGCAACCATTCATAGACTTTGTTACCCAAATGCACATCCACGGAGTCACTATCATAATCTCCGGCAAGTGGAGGAGGATCAATCAATAAACTCCCATCCGCGATCCGTCGTTGAATGGCCGCACGAGAAAGTAAGCCCATTACTCCGCCACCTCGCTTTTGGGTATCCAGACCCGCCGCCCAGCGGTAATAACTTGCCGTGGCAGTTCCACCAACATGGAATCACAGTTGACCTGGACAATGCCTGCTTCGATTAATCCTGGCTTTTCTTCCTCATTTTGGGGAATCCTGCCATCGGCAAACCGTACATGATCTGGCTCTACAAAAGATTCGTAACTTTGATCAACTCCCTGAATAACTATTCCCAATTCACCCCCTAAAAAACCGCGTGCAGCACGGCATTTGACAAAGACCTTATTCAAGGTTTTGCAAGTTTCCACCTGAGTTGCTGTAACCATGCTCCATCTCCATTAAAAAAATCGCTAACATCAACTTTTGACTACTACACAATTACTATACCTGCTTCAATGGGAGCTTTACCATCCCAATATCGGGAGTCGCTGGCGATACCATGCCGTCATTCGTACGCGCGTCGCACGCCATGAACTTTTGACCCCTTGTGCCACGATAAAGGGGACGTGAGCGCATCGCGAATGATGTTCCATAAAATTCCGCGTCAACAGCGCCAACCCCTGCCGAGGCCAACTCAGTTCCCCTTTTCTGGATGCTGCAAGTACCCGATCAAATCGCGAATTTGATCCGTGGTGAGCACACCCAAGAGTCCGTCCGGCATCAGCGAAATCCCCAACCGCTGTTCTTCGTCGATTTCGCCGCGCGAGACCAAATGTTCCCCTTGCGCGTTCCGTAGACGATACGCCAGTTGAGATTGCTCTGCCACGACGCCGGTCAGCACGCGGCCATCGTTAAGCGTGAGGACGGTCATTTGCAGGTCCTTCGGCACGACGGCGCTGGGGTCCAGAATGTTATCCAACAGGTAATTCAGGTCGCCGCGCTGCGCGCCGGTCAGTTCCGGCCCTACATTCCCCCCCTCGCCCAAAAGCTTGTGGCATTGGGCACAGTTTTCGCGAAAAAGTTTTCCCCCCGCGACGTAGTCGCTGGCCGCGAGACGCTCAGCGGTCAGTTCGGCCATGAGTTCGGCTTTCCGTTTGGTGATTGCCTCGGGGGTCGCCCGGACGTTCCCCCAAATTTCCCGCAACTTCTTGGTGAGTTGCGGTTGCTTAAAGAGTTCGATCTGCCGCGCGACATACGCCGGCAGGTCCGCGCGGGCGATGGTTTTTTGCTCTAGTGCGTCGATCAGTCGCCCGGCCCAATGGGGGCGGCTGGCCAGAGTTTCGACGGCGACCAGTTTTTCGGGCGGGGTCAATCTGGCAAAACGGGCTAGCACCCAATCGGGTGTCGTTTCCAGATTATAAGCCGCGAGCGCGGCCAGGGCTTCTTTGCGCAGGGCCGGGTCATCCAGCAGTTTTTCTAGTTGCGGGGCCAGTTCTGGCACTTTGCGGCGGGCCATAAGTTGCATCGCGCGGGCGCGTTCCGGCGTCGAAAGTTTTTCATTGGCCAGGTTTTCCAGGAGCACCGTGCCGATTTTGGGATCGCCCATGAGCAGGCTCAGTTCGATGGCCTGCAGGCGCACACGGCCATCGGTGTGCTTACGCAGTTCGGGGGCGAGTTTGGTCCAGTTCTTACTGAGGGACAATTTTTCCCGTCCGGCCAACCCGGCTTGGAGCGCGGCTAAAAAGTCGTACGCCTGGGATTCGTCCTGCCACAGCGACGGCGTGCCAAAAATCGCCTCGAGATTTTTGGCCAATTGCGCATCGTCGGACTGATCGGTCAGGCGGCGTATGGTCAAGCGAACGAGAAGCGGGTCGGGAAGTTTGGGCAACTGTTCAACGGCCCACTGTGGATCGGCGCCGACCGCTGCTTCTAGCGCGTACCAGGTCATGAGTTGCAGGTTCCGCCGGTCGGCCCAAGCGGCATAATCCCGCTCTTTCTCAACTTGGGGCAGTTTTTGCCAGAGGGGATTTTTGAAGATGGCAGCAAGGACGGCTTTACGCTCGGTGACGGGAGCATTGTGTAAGTTGCCCAAGTAGGCCAATACGAGGGAACCCGCAGGATCCACCTCGGCAAAAAAGCTGGCGGTAAGACTATTGGCTTCTTGGGTGTTTCCTAGGAGATCGCAATAAACGGCCAATGCCGTTTTGCGAACAGGGTCGGCATAGACATGGCCAGTGAGTGCATTGCTGGGTGAAATCATCGTGCCCAGTAGGTCTAAAAATTTCCGATCTTGTTCGGACTCCAGAAGGGCGCGCCAATACCAAAGTTGGTATAGCAATTGCGGGACGGGAAGTGTCTTGAACTTATCCACCAGGATTTGCGGAAAGGCATTTTCAGCTAGGATTTTGCGTTGTTGCAAATCCGCTTCATACGTCCGCCGCAAGACCCGCCGCGCGCTCCAGGGGTCGGCCACCGCATCAACTTTGGTCGGATCCGCCACCAGCGCCTCCAAATCGGCTGGCTGCCATTTCTTTAGCTCGCCATGCCAAAACTTATATATCCGCCCGCTATTGCGGTGCACATCTTTATAATCGTGGCACTCGCCAATGTCGCACCAGTCCGCGACATAGATCGAACCATCCGGCCCCGTCGCCAGGCAAACCCCACGAAACCACGGATCGTTAAATTTGATCAGGTCCGGCCGGTGCCGTCCCACATAGCCGGTTGCTGTCCTCTCTAGCCGGTCCCGATTGATCCGCAATCCGTGAATATTGCACATCAGCAGGTCGCCACGATATTCCTGCGGCCACCGGTCCCCCAGCAAAAACACCGCCCCGCTATGCGCGTGGCCCCCGCCCAGATCGTCATGCTCGTCCTGGCCCCGGGCGCGGGTCCAATCCCCTCCTTGCCAGTGAAAGTGGTCGCTGGTCGCGGGCATTAGATCATACGAATAGGGATTGACGTCTTGGCCATGCATGCGAATGTAGTGTGCACCAGGCAGGGCTTGATACAAATGCCCAATAACGCAATTGGTGTAAAACAAATCCCCTTCTGCGTTCCAGTCGATCCCCCAGGGGTTCGTGCCGCCATGGGTGACCCCCTCGAATTTTTTGCGCGTCGGGTGATACCGCCAGACACCGCAACTGAGCGGCGTGCGATCTTTTTGGAGTGTATCGGGTGTTCCCACCCTCGATGGGGACGAAACCCCGTTGCAGCCATAAAGCCAGCCATCCGGCCCCCACTGCAGGCCGTTGACAACGTTATGTTTTCCCTCAGTGGACCAACCAGTTAGAATTATTTCCGGTGGCCCATCGGGGACGTCGTCCTGATTACGGTCGGGAATAAACAGCAAATCGGGCGCAGCGCAAACCCAGACACCACCATGGCCTAGCACAAAGCCAGTTAGATAACGTTCCTGCTGATAAAACACCTTGCGGGTATCGTGTATACCGTCGCCATTGGTGTCTTCCAGGATCAAAAGCCGGTCTTGGCCGATCGGCTGCCATTCTGGATAAGAATAGCATTCCGCCACCCACAGGCGGCCACGGTCGTCCACCTGAATGGCGATCGGCTGCATCACCTGCGGTTCCGACGCAAAGCAGGTGATGTGAAATCCCTCTGGCATGGTCACTTTTTTCAGCGCCTCGGCCACGGGCGTGGGCGTACCTTCCACATCGGGGGGAAATTTTGCCAGAACAGCGGCGGGATCGGGATTATTGACGGGATTCGCGCTAGTCACCGCGAGCACGGGGGGTTGATCGGCCCCTCGCGATAAGGCAGTCCAATGAAGCACAAGAAGTAGCGCAAGGAGACAAAAGCGGAAAAAACCTGTCCCAACCTCGGTTTGCCGCAAATTTTTTCGCCAACTGCCAGTCCCCCGGTACAACAAATTTTGACTCGTCCCCAACTGCCACATCGGTGGTCCCTCCGGTAAAATAAATTGTTCGACCGCAGTTGGCATTGTAACGCACCGACGGAGGAGTTTGCCACGGTTGGCGGGGATTTTTGGTATTTGGTGTTTGGTTTTTAGTTCAGGAAGGCGAGAACACAGATTTGTCAGATCGGACTGATTTTGGCGGAACAGGGGTTTTGGATTACAGGCCAAAGGCATTTGATACTTTGCGGGCCAACGGCCCGACCGATCCCAGCCTAGGGCAAGCGCAGCGTCGCCCTAGGTAAATGGTAAGTAAAACTGGAAGGGCCAACGGCCCGATTCAACAGTGTGATTCTGGATAAGAAGCGGAAAGACTGGAACACAAATTTGACAGATTGGACTGAGTTTACGGATCAGAGGGCAAAGGCATTATTTAATCCCCCCTCTTCTCGGTGAAATCCCGTGTCAGCCTCCGTGTCTCCGTGATAAACGTATTTGCAATTCTCCAACCTCCAACCCTCCACTACTCCACTTCTCCAACCTCTCCCCATCATGGATTTTGAACTTGTCGCGCCGTATGAGCCCGCGGGTGATCAACCAGCGGCGATCCAGGCCCTCATCGAAGGGATTCGGGCCAATCGCAAACAGCAGGTGCTGTTGGGCGTAACCGGTTCGGGCAAGACCTTTACCATGGCCAATGTGATCGCCGCCTTAAATCGGCCCGCGTTGGTTTTGTCACATAATAAAACGCTGGCCGCGCAGCTGTATGCGGAGTTTAAAGAGTTTTTTCCCCGCAACTCGGTCAATTACTTTGTCAGTTATTACGACTATTACCAGCCTGAAGCGTACATCCCCCAGCGGGACATCTACATCGAAAAAGACGCCAGCATCAACCAAGAGATTGATCGCCTACGGCTGGCCAGCACCAGCTCGCTGATCAGCCGCCGCGATGTGATCATCGTCGCCAGCGTGTCGTGCATTTATGGCTTGGGTTCGCCAGATGATTACCGCAAGATGCAAGTGAATCTATTGCGAGGACAGCAGATCGACCGGGACGAGGTGCTGCGCAAGTTGGTCGATATCTTGTACGAGCGAAACGATATTGAATTTGCACGGGGCAAGTTTCGCGTACGGGGGGATTGTGTCGAGCTGTGGCCCTCTTACGAGGAATTTGCCTACAGGATCGAATTTTGGGGGGACGAGGTTGAACAACTCTCGTACATCAATCCCCTTAGCGGCGAAGTCATCAGCCGCGAGCCGGCGCTGCACATCTATCCGGCCAAGCACTTTGTGATGCCAGAGGAACGCATCGCCAATGCTATCGCCGCCATTCAGGCCGAACTCGAGGAACGCCTGGAACAACTGCGCAACGCCGGCAAACTGCTCGAGGCGCAGCGGTTAAGCGCGCGGACGCGGTTTGACCTGGAGATGATGCAGGAAGCGGGTTTTTGCCCGGGAATCGAAAACTACAGCCGCCCCCTGTCGGGCAGGCCCGCCGGCAGCACGCCGGACACGCTGTACAACTTTTTCCCGCAGGATTTCCTGTTATTTGTGGATGAATCGCACGTCACCGTGCCGCAAATTCGGGGAATGTACCATGGGGACCGCAGCCGCAAGATCACCCTGGTCGAGCATGGCTTTCGTCTCCCCAGCGCGCTGGATAACCGCCCCTTGACGTTTGACGAATGGGAAAAAAAGATCAATCAGGCGATCTATGTTAGCGCCACACCGGGCGAATACGAACTGGAAAAAGCTGGGGGCGAAGTGGTGGAGCAACTCATCCGCCCCACGGGACTCCTGGATCCCGTGATTGAGCTGCACCCCGCTAAAAACCAGGTGCCCCATTTGCTAAGCCAAATTCGCGAACGCGCCGCCGCGCAAGAACGCGTCCTGGTCACCACCCTGACCAAACGCCTGGCCGAGGATCTCTCCTTTTACCTGGACGAGCAAGGGGTCAAATGCAAATGGCTGCATAGCGAACTGGACGCCTTTGAACGGGTCGAGGTCCTGCGTGACCTGCGCAGCGGCAAGTTTGAATGCGTCGTCGGCGTGAATCTGCTGCGCGAGGGGTTGGACCTGCCGGAAGTTTCCCTGGTCGCGATCCTCGACGCCGACAAAGAAGGTTTCTTGCGGAATGAAACCTCCCTGATCCAAACGATCGGCCGCGCCGCGCGCAACGTCAATGCCAAGGTGATCCTCTATGCCGACACCATGACCCAGTCCATGCAGCGCGCTATCGAGGAAACCCAACGCCGCCGCGCCATCCAAGAAGCCTACAACCGCGAACACGGCATCATCCCCGCCAACGTGCAAAAAACCATCCACGCGGGAATCGAGTCCGCCGCCGCCGCGCACAAAATGGCCAACGCCGTCGTCGGCCGGACAGATGAAACCCAATACGTCACCCAAGAGTACATCACCGAACTGCAGGCCGAGATGCTGGCTGCGGCGGAATCGCTGGAATTTGAGCGGGCCGCCGCCATCCGGGACCGCATCGAGCGCATCAAAGATCAGATCGGCAAGCCGGTCCACGAAGCCGATGTCACCGTCGGCGGCGAAAACCGCGGCAGAAAAGGACGAAAAGGCCGAAGGGGAGGGGGGGGCAAACCAGGAGGCACCAGCGACAAAGGGGTCATCCTGGGTGAGACCCTCGGCCAGACCCAACGCCAATCGGGCCGCATTCCCAAGCCGAAAAAAATGTAATCTCCCCCTCAGCTGGCTGCCGCATGGCGACCAGCCCCGAGGGACGACTTTTCCTATTTACAATTAAAATAGCCAACCCTGGTTATTTGGAGTTTGATCATCGCCGGTTTGACTACCCCCGGATGGATAATTGCCCCCCGTTGGATTATTGCCAGGATTTCGCTTGCGACGGCGACTAACGGGATTTTGGGAACGTCGCGATGACTGGGAAGCCCCGCCACCTGAACGCCCCGCGGGACGAAGCGTGGCAGTGGTCGAGTTGCCAGCCGATGAGGCATCCTCAATGCCATATTTGGCCAAAACCGCCCCCAAAATCGGCCCAATGGCGCGGGGAATCGACAGGCCCAATTCCAAATGTGCCAGACTTGATTTGATAGCTTGCGAGTATTGGGGAAGCTGCGGAAAATTCAGGGGTGCGATCATTGGATAATCCTCTTTTGCCGTGCAAAATCGCAGGATGCCCATCATGGAGTAAACATGTACGTCCGTGCACATTATCTTAACATGATCTGTACGCTAGTCCAGTGATTTTGGTTCGTGATTTCGCAAAATATCCGCAGAACCGGTTTTTGATAGCAAAAAACGATCAGGCCCTGTCCACCTTATGCAGTGGTCGCGGCTTTTTGTTAAACTGGCGGCAGAATGCACGGAGTGCGGCAGCTAGCATCCCCCGGGCAAACTGGTGATTGGCTGGAAAAGTGGAGTGAACTCTCGGTTTGCTCTTTTCTGACTTTATGCGACGACTTTTGCCGATGAACTTTGCAATTTTCAAATTGTTGCGCGTGGGGGGAAACTACCTGTCGCCACTGGCGGGCCTGCTTTGGCTGGTCATGGTAATTCCTTGTTCAGCCCAGGAGCGATCCGCCCCCCCGCCCTACAACCGCGATATCCGCCCGATACTTAGCGATCATTGCTTTGCGTGTCATGGGCCGGACAAGAATCACCGCCAAGCCGAATTGCGTTTGGATATGAGGGCCGACGCCCTGGCTAAAAACGCGTTTGTTCCGGGCAACGCGGACGAAAGCGAACTTTGGCGGCGGATCACCTCTAATGATCCGGATGTGGTCATGCCCCCGCCGGATGCCAATAAACCCCTGACTCCCCAACAGCGCGACCTGCTGCGGCAGTGGATCGCCGCCGGAGCGGAATACCAAGAACATTGGGCCTATACGCCGCTGGTCCGACCAGAGGTCCCACTCCTTCATAAACCACCCCAGGAAAAGACTGGCCAAACAAGCGTCGATGAACAGACCAATGCGATTGACGCGTTTATTCGCGCGCCTTTGGCCGCGCGGGGAATCGCGCCATCTCCCCCTGGGGAAAAGGCGGCCCTGATCCGCCGACTAAGCCTGGACCTGTTGGGCCTTCCCCCCGCGCCCGCGGATGTCGCGGCCTATGTGGCGGACCCCAGCCCCGACGCGTATGAGCGGTTGGTGGATCGGTTGCTGGCGTCCCCCCACTTTGGCGAGCGAATGGCCGTGTGGTGGTTGGATGTCGCCCGTTTTAGTGATACCGTGGGTTTTCATGGCGATCAAAACCAGCGAATATTCCCATATCGTGATTACGTTATTAACTCGTTTAATGCCAATAAGCCGTTTGACCAATTCACGCTGGAACAACTGGCGGGGGATTTACTCCCCAATCCCACTCCGGAGCAATTGATAGCGAGCGGTTTTAACCGGTTGAATATGATGACCCGCGAAGGAGGCGCGCAGCCGGGGGAATACATTGCCAAATATCAGGCGGACCGCGTCCGGACCGTTGGCGGGGCCTGGCTAGGAGCCACGCTGGGCTGCTGCGAATGTCACGACCACAAATACGACCCGTTCCAACAGGCGGACTTTTATGCGTTGTCGGCGTTCTTTGCCGATATCAAGCAATGGGGGGTTTATGCCGACTACCATTACACCCCCGAACCCGAACTGCGCGGCGTGAATAACGATTGGCCCTTTCCGCCGGAAATCTTGGTGGATAGCCCCGCGCTGGCCGCCCGCCTGGCAAAACTAGAACGCCAAGCCGCGCTCCTAGGCCTGCAAGCGATGGGGGGTGACGAGCACGAACGAGAGCATGACCACGCACGGGAATCGTGGCTGGCGGCTGTCCAGGATTTTGTCAGGAAACACCCGGCAGGTTGGGAAGTATTGCACCCCTCACCACAACCCTCTCCCCAAGGAGAGGGAGCTAAGGAACCCTCACCCCAACCCTCTCCCCAGGAAGAGGGAGCTAAGGAATCTTCCCCCAATCTGCCTTTAGCAAAAAATCAGGATGGATTTATTACGATTACGGACGAGATGCAAAACAAGCAACCACAGACGGATTTGTGGTTTTCACCCACGCCCGGTTGGGTCGCGGCCATTCGGCTAGAACTGGGTCCGGAAACAGCGGAGAGTGAATCCTCTGACGACGCAAATGCGGCAAGTCCACCCCCAGCTAAGGGGGCAAATAAATCCAACCGTAAGCCGTTTGAGCGTAAAGCCGTTAAATTGCAGGCGAAGTTACTGCGGGCCACAAACCCCATTCATCTAGACTTAAATACCACGGCGGCAGACGACAAAACAGCCACAGAACCCACCCCTCCCGAGCCAAAAGCGACAGAACCCCTCTCCCTCAAATTTTCCTGGGCGTCAGCCAACTCCGCCCAACCGCGGTATGCAAATGGCGCGGATCAACTGGGCGTGCTAGACCCTTGGAACCCCGCCGCAAGCGACCCGCGGGAGACGCTCTTTGCGGTGTGGATCCTGGCCGAACCGGTGCAAATTCAGGCGGGAGACACATTACTGGTACAACTGTCCGGCAATGTAAATCCCGTGCGGATCAGTGTGACGCCGCTAGCCCAGCCCCGGCCGCTTCAGTCCGGGAGCGCGGCCTTGCGTACGGCGTTTTTAACCGATTCCCCGGACCGGACCCTGGAGCAGCAGTACCTCATTGCCAGTTGTTATGCCTATGGGACGCCGCAGCCCGAGGTTATCGCCGTACCGTTGAGGAAGTTGCAGCGGGAAATCGCGGAATGCCGCGACGGCCGGGCCTGGACCATGATCACGCAACCACGGCAGCCCCTGGAAATCCGCTTGCTTCCCCGGGGAAATTGGCAGGATGCCAGCGGCCCGGTCATGCAACCCGCGACGCTTCACTTTTTGCCCCGGCCCACGGTGTCGGACAATCGACGCCTCACCCGCGTGGACCTGGCCCGTTGGATTTGCGCCAGCGACAATCCCCTGACGCCGCGCACGTTTGCCAATCGGCTGTGGAAGGAATTTTTTGGCAAGGGACTTTCCGCGCAATTGGACGACCTGGGGGCACAAGGGGAAGCCCCCTCTCATCCGGAATTGTTAGATTGGCTGGCGGTGGAATTTCGCGAGAGCGGCTGGAATGTAAAGCATTTGGTCAAGCTGCTGGTCATGTCGCAAACTTATCGGCAGTCGTCGCGCGGCAGGCCCGAACTCCGCGATCTGGACCCGCATAATCGCTGGCTGACATTTCAAAATCCCCGGCGGTTGGAGGCGGAATTTATTCGGGATAACGCCCTGGCGATCAGCGGACTGCTAAACACGGAACTGGGGGGCCCCAGCGTTCGTCCCTATCAGCCCGCCGGCTACTACGCACAATTACAATTTCCTGACCGCGACTACCAGCCGCACCTGGATGAACGACAATACCGCCGGGGTGTCTACATGCACTGGCAACGGACATTCTTGCATCCCCAATTGGCGAATTTTGACGCTCCGCCGCGCGATGAATGCACGGCCCAGCGAGTCGTTTCGAACACGCCGCAGCAGGCGTTAACCTTGCTGAATGATCCGACCTTTAATGAAGCCGCGCGCGCGCTGGCGGAACGTGTGATCCTGGGTGGGTTACCAGAAGCCGGTCCCGCAACCACTGCGGCCTCAAGCCCATCCCCCGCGACTATCGCGGTGGACCAGGCACGCTTGAACAGATTATATCAGCTAGCGCTAGCGCGGGATCCAAGCTCCGCCGAGCAGGCGTCGCTATTTAAGTTTTTAGCCGCCCAACGGGAGGAATTTGCCCGCGGAAAGTCGGATGCGGCCAAGTATTTGGGGATTGGTCTGCATCCGCAGATTCCCCGCATTGATCCCGTGGACCTGGCCGCCTGGAGCGGCGTCTGCCGCGTCGTGCTGAATTTGCAGGAGACAATCACCCGATATTAAGGAAGCGGGGCGGAATACAAAATGCGTTTTGAAGAAGGTAGGGATCATCATCTGTAATGACGCGACAGACAACTGGCATTCCTTTATAATGTTAGTTAAAATTATTGTGAGACAATAACCAACGGCACAACATTAACTTAAGTATAGCATGAGCAAAACGCTTACGGCGATTATCCAACGCGAGGGAAAGGCCTATGTTGCGCTCTGTCCAGAACTGGATATAGCCAGCCAAGGTGACAGCATCGAGTCCGCCCGCGAAAATCTGCGAGAGGCGTTGGAATTATTTTTTGAATGTGCTCCCGCGGAGGAGATCTACGAGCGACTGGGCCAGGAAATCTTTGTGACACAACTGGAGGTTGTCGTTGGGTAAATTATGTGTCATGTCGGGCCAGCAAGTCTGTGCTATTTTGGCACGGCACGAATTTCAGGAAGTTCACAGGCGGGGTAGCCATATTATATTACAACGAGTAACTTCCACGGGAACAACAACTGTCCCCGTGCCGGACCACCGTGAATTGTGCATCGGAACCCTGCGATCAATTATTCGACAGTCCGGGATTCCAAAAACAGAATTTGAAACCTAATGCCAATCCCTATCAATTATAAATCTGGATTTATCAGTTGTATTCAAATCTTGCAACCATTCCATTGAGTTCGGGATCATATGGTTTTATGAACTACCCTGGAAAAGTCGCCCTCCTTCCCCCATGCGTCTAAATTCATGCACCCAGTTGCGGTTGCTATAATTTGATAAACCTAATCCCAGCAAGCAGGCACCAATATTACTGGCGCGAATCATCAGGCGGTTCTCGGACCCGCGGCCCTTACCCCGCTGGTCCTTTTCGCAATTTTTGTAGTAACTCTAAAAAATCCGCCGGCAAATCGCACGCAAAGCGTAATTGCTCGCCCGTGCGGGGGTGGACAAAGCCCAGCTCCCGCGCGTGCAGCATCACCCGCCGCGCTCCGCTGGAGTCGGTCCGGGGAGGTCCATGCAGCGGGATGTTGTACACTTTTTCGCCGCACAGCGGGTGCCCCAACTCGCCCAGGTGAATGCGAATTTGGTGGGTCCGGCCGGTTTCTAGCCGACACTCGATTAGCGTGTATCCCGGCAGTTCCTCAAGCGGGCGGATGTGGGTGACAGAGCGCTTACCCACGGCCTTGTTAGGCGTGCTTCCCCGGCGGCCGTCTCCCCGGTCGCGCACCAGGTGGCTGACAATCGTTTGCGCCGCGACCCGCCCCGGCACCAGCGCCACATACCGCCGCTGGGTGGTATGTTCGCGAAATTGCAGGGCCAGGCGGCTTTCGGCGCTAGCGGTCCGGGCAAAAACCATCAGTCCCGTTGTCTCGCGATCCAGCCGATGAACGGGACGCACGGGGGGAGGCACCCCTTTATGCCTTTGCAGCTTGGGGTCGAGTTTGGCGATAACCTGGGGCAACAGTTCTTCCAAGGTGGGCTGTCGCTGCTTGCGTTTATTGGACCACAGCTCTTCTTCTTTGTGCCGATTGCTGGTCAGGCGGGCTGGTTTGTCCACGACGCAGACATGATCGTCCAGATAATACAGCCGTAGATCCCCCGCGTCGGGGGGCTTGGGAGCGGAACGTTCCAGGATTTTGACCACGTCCCGTTCGGTCAGGCGGCGAGCCTCGTCCTGGCATAAGTTACCACTGATTAAGACGCGCCGTCCGCGAATAAGCTGTCGAATTTCGGACCAGGGACGCCCGGGCAACCAGGCGCGCAACGCGGCGGAAATCGTCTTTCCCACCTGCGGGAGACTGGGATAAAAGATCTGTTCGGCGGACATCACTTGACCGCTTGGGGCAAGACCACCCCTTTGGTGCCGCGTCCTTGTTTTAACCGCTCCGTGACACCGCGCTCTGTCTGCGGATTATCGATCTCCCACATTTTGACCCGCTCCTCGGCCGTGGGGGGCGCGACGGGACGAATAATCCGCATGCCCACGCCCCGCGCGGGATCATCCGTCAGCCACCAGGGGCTTTTGGGCCGGTTGGGGTCGGTATCGTACCAGGTTTTATCGTCGGAAGGAGTTCGGGCGGCGCTGCGCGCTCGGTCGGCGGAAAATTCAAATGAGCCCCCGCGCAGCACGCGGGGAAAAAGTTGCTTGGGCCAGTTGGTCGCGGCCAGCCCCGCCGGGGCCTGTACCGCCGCGTCGTAACCCGCCGGGGTGTAGGCATCTAGCGTCCATTCCAGCACGTTGCCATGCATATCGTACAATCCCCAGGCGTTGGGCTTTTTGGTCATGACCAGATGCGGCACTTCATCTGAATTTTCGGCGGTCCAGGCATATTCCCCTAGTTGCTCCGGATCATTACCGTGGCTGTAGGGGGTGTCGCTTCCCGCCCGGCAGGCGTATTCCCATTCGATTTCATTCGGCAGGCGAAAGATTTGGCCGGTTCGGCGGCTCAGCCATTTGGTGTACTGCCGCGCGCCAAATTGGCTCATGGTTACGGCGGGTAAGCGCGGGTTGTCCCCATGCTCAAACGTGTAGGTCGGCTCGTATAGCTTGGAAGGGATGGTCACCGCGTCGGCGGCGTTCTCGGCTGTGAGGGGAGCCGCCGTAACGCCATCGGGATTTTTCACCTGGTCGAGCGACGCCATGTACAGTTTGTATTCTCCCCAGGTGACTTCCGCCTGGCCAATCCAAAACGGGGGGACCTCGACCTCCAGCGGGGGGCCTTCGTTCACTTCTCGGGCGGGCTCGTTGGCGGGAGAGCCTAAACGGAATTTTCCGCCCGGGACAGGGATCATGGTAAAGCTGACATCATCCGCCAGCGTAACAGTATAAGGGACCAGGTAGCGCTCGCCCACCTTGATCACCGGTCCGGTCGCCGGCGGCGCGTCCGCAAAACCCGGTTCGGCGGCGGGAGCGGGAAGAAGGTAAAAATAGCACAAAAAAAACAATATCCCGCTTAACCGGCAACGCAGCATAAATTTCTCCCGGACTGCTAACAACTGGAAGTCTTGTCGCATTAAAATTATCCCATGAATAACCACGGAAACCAAGCCCGTGCTTTTTTTGGTTCTTAATGTCAGAAATAACGTGCACTATTTCTGACAAAAATCCAGCGCAAACCGATATTATTATTGGATTTAAAGATGTTCAATCAACAAAATATGTGGTCAATATTTTAAATTGTATAAAATTTACAGCCCCAAGGGAAAATCACTGAGCAGTTCCACTCCCTGCTCCGTCACCAAGTAGTTGTTTTCCAGCCGAATTCCCTGCCGCAACTCCTCGTCGGCGTAAACAGCCGGCTCTACGGCAATAACCTCTCCCGCCTGGAAGGTATCGTCCCAGTTGGGATTCAGGTGCGGAGCTTCATGCGGAAATAGACCAATTCCGTGCCCCAGGTGCGAGCGCCATACGCCTCCGGGAAATTGAGCAATGTGATGCTGCGCCCGGCGATAAATCTCACGGGCTCGTACCCCCGGTTTAACTGCGCTTTCGATCAAGGGAAAGACGTCCGCGACGGTCTGCCAAGCCGCGGTTTGCCGCGTTGTGGGCGATCCACCGACCGCGATGACGCGGGCGTTATCGGCAAAATACCCTCGGTAAGCGGGGCCCAGGTCTAATATGTAAAGTTCACCGGCCTGAATCGCTCGGTCCCGCGGCGGGCCGCCATGCTGGCCGCTGGCGTAGTCGTTCCCGGTCCCGGTCAGCATTTCACCACAAGCGCGAACAGCCGCGGCCTGCAGTTCATTAAAGACCTCCAATTCGTTGACGCCGGGATGGACAATTTCCCGCGCGCGGAGGTACATGGCCCCCGTGGCGGCGATGGCGTGTTTCAGCCGGGCCAGTTCATCGGCGTGTTTGATCCGCCGCAGATGGTACAAAGTCGGCTCCACATCGACATAGATGGCCTGCAAATGACCCATCATGTGCCGCGAACAGCAGGAATACTCAATGCCTACGCGTTGCGCGGCGGGCCTGGAACGGATGGCCTGCACGAGCACGGTCGAAGATTTTTCCCGCTGGTCATTGCGGAGGGTGGAGGTGGAATTGGCCTCGTACACCAGAATTTCATCGGCGGCGGCGACGGGGGGAGGTTTATTGGGCGCGACCAGCAGCGTGTGGCCGTCGGCAAAGATCGCGGCGGCTGGTTCGTGATGCCAGTTAAAGCGCGGGCCGCACAGCCATTGCACATGCTCGATCCGGGTGAGAATGACCAAATCGAGTCTTTTTTCTTGCATCGCCTGGAGCAGGCGCGCCTGGCGTTCGCGGCAGTGCGGGGGGGAAATGTCAAGTAAGGGGTTTTGTGGCATAAAGTGTTGTGTTGTAGCGGAACTTGCCAATGTTCCGGATTTGTAGCGGAAGTTGCCAATGTTCCGACACCTAGTAGCGGAACTTACCAAAGTTCCGGACTTATGGTGGATTAAGTGAATTCCGGTGCAGAAAACATAAACACAGATTTTACAGATTCAACAGATTGGCACTGATAAGTGTTGGTTGAGATTCACTTAAAAAAGTGTCTTAAATCTGTGAAAGTCAGTCAAATCCGCGTCATCTGCGTTCTATCGCATTACTCCCTGGCTGACGCTGCGGGCTGAAATGCTTTCCCTTGCTGACGCGACGGGCTGAAATGCATTACTTTGCTAACGCGGCGGGCTGAGTGTGGTCCCTGGCTGACGCGGCGGGCTCAAATGAATACGGAATTCTGGCGAATTCCGCTACCAAATTAGCGAATTACGCTACAACTTACCGCTTGGTGGACATTGCCCGCTTTACCGCGGCGCCGAGATCGGCGGGACCATTGGCAATCTCAAATCCCGCTGCCCGGAGCGCTTTGATTTTCTCGGCGGCGGTTCCTTGGCCGCCGCTGATGATCGCTCCCGCGTGCCCCATCCGTTTGCCCGGCGGCGCGGTTTGCCCGGCAATGAACGCCGCCAAGGGCTTGGTCACATGTTCTTTGGCGTAGGCGGCGGCTTCTTCCTCGGCGGTCCCTCCGATTTCGCCAATCATCAGGATCGCTTCGGTGCCCGGATCCCGCTCGAACATTTCCAGCAGTTCAATCTGTGAAGTCCCCACAATGGGATCGCCGCCAATTCCCACGCAGGTCGATTGACCCAGGCCCAGGCTGGTGAGCTGCCAGACGGCCTCATACGTGAGTGTGCCGCTGCGGCTGATAACGCCGACGCCACCGGGTTTATGGATGTAGCCCGGCATGATGCCAATTTTACACTGGTCGGGCGTGATGACGCCGGGGCAGTTTGGCCCGATGAGCACGCTTTTACTTCGTTTGACGATCGGGTACACGCGGGCCATATCCAGGACGGGGACCCCTTCGGTAATAGCGCAGATCACACCGATGCCGGCATCGACCGCCTCCAGGATGGCATCCGCGGAGAACGCCGGCGGGACAAAGATCATCGTGGCGTTCGCGCCGGTCTGGCGAACCGCCTCGGCCACGGTGTCAAAGACCGGCAGTCCCTCGACGGTTTCGCCGCGTTTGCCGGGGGTGACGCCGCCGACCATTTGCGTGCCGTATTCCAGGCAACCCTTGGTGTGAAAGGCGCCGACTTTGCCGGTGATTCCCTGGCAAATCACGCGGGTTTGTTTGTTAATGAGGATGGACATACGGGCTTATCACTAAAAGTAAAGGTAATGATTAAAATGCCAAAGAGGGAATCCGCGCTTGCAAGCTTACTTTGCTTGCTTGACCGCCGCCACGATCTTTTGCGCCGCGTCGGTCAGCCCCACCGCCGAAATAATTGGAAAGCCGCTGTCGGCGAGAATTTTGCGCCCTTGCTCCACTTCGGTTCCCTCCAGCCGGACTACCAATGGCACGTTAAATCCCACGGTCTGGTACGCCGCCACAATCGCCGTGGCGATCGTCGTGCAGCGCATGATCCCGCCAAAAATATTCACCAACACCCCACGCACATCCTGATCAGATAATAAAATCTCAAACGCCTTGGTGACTTGCTCGACATTGGCTCCCCCCCCCACGTCCAAAAAGTTCGCCGGTTCTCCTCCATGCAGCTTAATCAGATCCATCGTGCTCATCGCCAGCCCGGCCCCATTGACTAAACAGCCAATATTGCCGTTCAGCTTGACATAACTCAGACCCGCCTCGCCCGCGCGAATCTCGAAGGGGTCTTCTTCCGCCAGGTCCCGCAGTTCCGCATGCCCCGGCTGGCGAAAGTCGGCATTTTCGTCAAATGTCATCTTGCCATCCAACGCCAAGAGTTCGCCGCTTTTAGTGATGACCAGCGGATTGATTTCCACCAGAGACGCATCCTGAGCCACAAACAACCGGCAAATATCCTTAAAAAATTTGTCCGCCTGCCGCGCTGTTGGACCGGTAATTTCCAACGCCTGGCACATTTTACGCACCTGAAAACTTTGCAAACCGCGATCGGGATCAAAGGCCTCGGTAAAGATCGCCTCGGGCGTCTTTTCCGCCACCTCCTCAATATTTACCCCCCCCTGGGCGGAGCAAATCAGCACCGGCGACTTGGCCGCGCGGTCCACCACAATGCCCAGGTACAGTTCGCGCCCGATGTCGCACCCTTCCTCCACCAACACCTGCCGCACGGTCGTCCCCGCGGGACCGGTTTGGATGGTGACCAGCTCCTTCCCCAATAGATTTTCGGCCACGGCCGCGCTTTCCTCCGCACTTTTGACCAGTTGCACCCCGCGCTGCTGGGCGTTGGTCTTGACGGTCCCTTTGCCGCGGCCCCCCGCGTGAATTTGGGCCTTGACCACGCTGATAGGCTTGCCCAGGTCGCGGAACGCCTGCGCGGCCTCTGCCGGGGTTTTGGCGACGATCGAACGGGGCACTGGAACACCCGCCGCGCGAAAGATTTGCTTGGCTTGAAACTCGTGAATTTTCATGCGGTCCACCGCGTAAAGCTGCGTAAAAGGTAGGAAAGTATCGCGATTATAGAGTTCGCAAGGTAAATCGACAATTGGCGGGAATTAATCGTTGTAAAGCGATGATTTTTAAACTCTTTTGAAAAAAAGCATTCAGTAAACGAGATTGCGAACGAGATTTTTTAGAATTTGGCGACACCCCCGTGAAAATGACTATAATTTAGAGTGTCGTTTTGCGTAATTTCCGTAGAGGCGAGTTCCACTCGCCTGAAGAGGCATTTTGCAAGCAACAAGGATTTACTGACTAGCTTATTACAATTTTCCAACCCGCATTCCTTCGGCGACTAAAAGTCGCCGCTACGGTATCCACCCAATTCTCACGAGAGAATCTTATGTTACTCCCAAAAAATGGCTTGCATTCCCATTATTTTGCGCTAGTGGCAATTTGGTTGACGGTTGCCACGGCACAGGCCGAACCGGCCAGCAAACAGCCCGATACGACGGCACAATCAGATAAAACTGTTGAACA
The DNA here is from genome assembly GCA_033762255.1 of Pirellulales bacterium. Taxonomy (NCBI): domain Bacteria; kingdom Pseudomonadati; phylum Planctomycetota; class Planctomycetia; order Pirellulales; species Pirellulales bacterium. Next base: position 22,955 of record JANRLT010000037.1, read on the forward strand.
AGTCGCGGCCGAGAAGCCAAATTCACCCGCGCCTGATTTAACCCAACCCATCTGGCCGACGACCCCCGCCGAGGCTTGGCCCATCTTTCGGGGAAATTCCCTGGGGACCGGAGTCAGTGGCGACCTTTTGCCGCCGCAATTGGAACTGCTGTGGAAGATGTCCGTCCCCAAGGGAGCATTTGAATGCACCCCCGCGCTAGTTAATGGCATCCTGTATGCCGCCGACTTGGATGGCACGGTCTACGCGCTCAAGGTTGTCGATGGGTCGGAGGTTTGGCGGCGGGACTTTGGCGAAGATGGTTTTAGCGGCGCGGTGGCCGTGCGAGATGGCCTGGTGTATGTCGGCAATCAGGCGGGGCTGCTGCTGGCGCTGGATGCCGCCACCGCAAAAACCGTGTGGGAATACCAGGCGCGTGGGCAATTGTATGGGGCGAACTTTGCCGGGGACCGCGTGCTGTGCGGATCACAAGATGGCGTCTTGCATTGCCTGAATGCCAAAACGGGGGAAAAGCTGTGGACATTTCAAATTCCCGATCAAATCCGCTGCTCGGCCACCATTAGCCAGGGGCATGCTTTTTTGGTTGGCTGCGATGGGCAGTTGCACGTGATTGACATTCAAGAAGGAAAAAGCGTCCGCGATATTCCCATCAATGCCCCGGCTGGCTCGACGGCCGCCGCCGCGGGGGACTTGATTTACTTTGGTACCAGCGCCGGAGAATTTTTGTGCATCAACTGGCGGACCGGCGATACGATCTGGAATTTCCAAGACAAGGCCCGCCAACAGCAAATTTCGGGATCAGCCGCTTTGACCGATAAAACCGTCTTTGTCCCGGGCGAAGACAAAACCCTCCGCGCCTTTCGCGCCAATGACGGCAAGGACCTGTGGAAATACACGTTCCGCGGCAAACTCGACGCCAGTCCCGTGGTCGCGGGGGAACGAGTCTTTATCGGCGCGCATGATGGGCGGATCGTCGGCGTCAACATCGCCAGCGGCAAAAAGGAGTGGGAATATGAAGCGGGGGGTCGCTTTAGCAGCTCCCCTATCGTGGCCGGGGGACGATTGTTTATCTGCAGCGAAGACGGCGTGATTTACTGCTTTGGCAAGAAGTAAGGAGGGGCCGCTTAACAGGTCCAAGTGACTAATACGCCTTTGCAAACACTCCAACCTGCGTGGTCGCCGCGCCCGTAAAGACGCATTTCCCCGGCGTGCCGTTTTCCACGCTGCCGCTCGTGGACCCCGCTGCGCTGCCCACCTCCCCGGCCATCGCCCCCAGACCCGCCAGTTCCCCCGGCAAGGGAATATTCCGTATTGTCACTTTTAAATCCGCTAAAACCTTTTCCGTTTCCGGCCCCTCGGTAAAGTGGCACACCGCGAATCCCCCATGAATCTCCGGCTCGTTGGCGTTCTTGGGCGTAAAATAACTTTTAAACTCCCCTAGATCCTTGATCACCCGCAGATGCTCATTGCGAAACGCCGTCGCGCGGGCGAGCAGATTTGCCTGAATCTCGTCCAGCAACCGCGCCGCCGTCGCCACAAATTCTCCCCGGGGCAGAGACTGCTTTTCGTTGGTCGGTTTATCGCGCCTCCCAACAAACACACCCCCGGCCGCCACATCCCGCGGGCCAATCTCCACCCGCACAGGCACTCCTTGTTTCACATAACCCCAGGCTTTTTCGCCGCCGCGCATTTCCCGCGCGTCCAGGTGCACCCGCAGCCGCTCGCCATCGTAACTTTGTTCGCGCAATTCCTTAACCAGCGACTGGCAATACTCCAGCACCGTCGCTTTTTCCTCGTCATTACGAAAAATCGGCATCAGCACAATCTGCCGCGGGGCCAACTTTGGCGGCAGGACCAGGCCGTCATCGTCGCTATGCGTCATGATGAGCGCCCCGATCAGCCGGGTGGAAACCCCCCACGATGTCGTCCAGGCAAATTCCTCTTTCCCCTCCGCGCTCAGGTATTTGATCTCCTGCGCCTTGGCAAAGTTCTGCCCCAAAAAATGCGACGTCCCCGCCTGTAGCGCCTTCCGGTCCTGCATCATCGCCTCAATGCTATACGTATTAACCGCGCCGGGAAACCGCTCGCCCGCGGTCTTTTCCCCCTTGATGATGGGCATCGCCATGTAATCCGTGGCAAATGTCCCATACACCCGCAACATTTGCAGCGTTTCCTCGACCGCTTCATCGGCCGTGGCATGGGCGGTGTGCCCCTCTTGCCAAAGAAACTCCGCCGTGCGCAAAAACATCCGCGTGCGCAACTCCCACCGCACCACATTCGCCCATTGATTGATGAGGATCGGCAGATCGCGGTACGACTGGACCCACTTGGCGTACATGGCTCCAATGATCGTCTCGCTGGTGGGCCGCACGATCAGCGGTTCCTCAAGCTGGGCGTTTTTGTCCGGAACCAGCGTGCCGTCCGCGGTCTGAACCAGCCGATGATGCGTGACCACGGCGCATTCCTTGGCAAACCCCTCGACGTGATCGGCCTCTTTTTGTAAAAAACTCAGCGGGATAAACAGGGGAAAATAGGCGTTCTCGTGGCCGGTTTCCTTAAACATGCGGTCCAGCACCCGCTGCATGTTTTCCCAAATGGCATAGCCCCAGGGCTTGATGACCATGCAACCCCGTACCGGGGACAACTCCGCCAGATCCGCCGCGCGGATGACTTGCTGGAACCATTCGGGATAATCCTGGTCGCGCGTGGGCGTGATGGCGGTCTTGGCGGGTTTGGACATGGGGTGCAAATTGCAGCAGGTGAATTGTTATCTAAAACTTGTGGAATTGAATCAAATTGTGCCTGAAAAACTGATTTGCACGCAAGGGGAACCGAATTTGCATGAATGAGCTTTCTGGAAATTTGGTATTCAAAAGGAGCCAGTCTTGTTAAATTACCCAAATTGCCGAATGCTAGGTCACCGTTAGTAAAACTGTACATTTTTTCACATTTTTTACCAGGACGACCAAAATCCTCTTGATCCTGAGCCAGTACACCGATATACTGTACATAGGTTTACAGTATTCAGGTGTTACCCACTTTTCGGCTCACTCGGCAAAGAGGTTTTCATGGTCGCCCTCAAAAATCCACCCGCCAAATCCAAAGATCCCATGGCTAAAAAAGACAAAGACGCCGTTAAGGATGCCGACGCCAAAGGCAAGCAATCCGCCAAATCAAAAGACAGCAACGGCAAAGAAGGACAAAAATCCATCTCCGAGGTCAATTCCGCTCTCAAAAACACCATCGCGCTCATCGAAAAAGAGTTCGGCGAAGGGTCCATCATGCCCCTGGGAAATGACGGCCACTTGGCGGTGGAAGGGATCGGCACCGGCAGCTTGTCGCTGGATATCGCGCTTGGGGGGTTTGGCCTGCCGCGGGGCCGCGTCATCGAGATTTTTGGCCCGGAATCCAGCGGCAAGACCACCCTGGCCCTGCACGTCATCGCCCGCTCGCAAAAAATGGGGGGCATCGCGGCGTTTATCGACGCCGAACACGCCCTTGACCCCAGTTGGGCCAAAAAACTAGGCGTGGAGCTAGAAACACTCTTGGTCAGCCAGCCCAGCAGCGGCGAAGAGGCTATGAATATTTGTGAAATGCTGGTGAAATCCAACGCGGTGGATGTGATTGTGATTGACTCCGTCGCGGCCCTGGTCCCGCAAAAGGAACTGGACGGCGATATGGGAGATTCGCATGTGGGCCTACAGGCCCGCCTGATGAGCCAGGCCCTGCGCAAGCTGACCGCCGTCATCAACAAGTCCAAGACCACGGTCATTTTTATCAACCAAATCCGCGAAAAAATCGGCGTCATGTTCGGCAGTCCCGAGACCACGACCGGCGGCCGCGCGCTCAAGTTTTACTCTAGCTGCCGGATTGACGTTCGGCGGATTGGCCAGCTTAAGGATGGGGAAAACGTGGTAGGCCAGCGGGTCAAAGCCAAAGTGGTCAAGAACAAAGTCGCCCCGCCGTTCCGCGTCGCTGAGTTTGACATGATGCACACCAACGGAATCAGTTACGAAGGAGATGTGCTGGATCTGGCCATGAACGCCAAGCTGATCGTGCGCAGCGGAGCTTGGTTTCGGTATGGAGAGGTCCACCTGGGCCAGGGACGCGAGAAAGTCCGCCAATACCTGGTGGATAACCCCGCCATCACCGAAGAACTAAAGGAAAAAATCCTGGCGGCCGGGATCGACGCGGTTGCCACCGCCGAGAGTGGCGGCGGCGGAGAAGAGTAGTAGCGGAATTCACCAGAATTCTAAAGTAGCAGGCACCGTCCCGGTGCCGTAGGCAAATTGATTACTTAGCATCGCGGCGGAACTTTTGCAAGTTCCGCTACGGGAAGCACGGTCTAGCGGAATTCGCTAGAATTCCGTATTTTCAGCCCGCCGCGTCAGCCAGGGAGCCACCCTATCTGGTATTTTTAGCAAATTCCACCACCCCATTTTAGATAAAATAATCCCGAAAATATGCCCTCGGGGCTTTTCCCGGCGACTTAACGGACCACTCTTCGTTTTTTTGGGCCTGCTGCTATAATTTAGACAGAAATGTATGCGAAAAACTTCGCACTTTGCCCCCTTGTTTTAGAGGAGTCACGTCTCATGGCTTTAAAAATTACCGAACGGGCCGCCCAAGAAGTCAATAAAATCATGGACGACCAGCAAATGGATAAATCGCAAACTTTGCTGCGCGTGGGCGTGGCTGCCGGCGGTTGCAGCGGATTTTCCTATGCGCTGGGTTTTGATACCAAATTTGATGAAAAAGCGGACAGCAAGTCGGTCCAGCATGGCGTCAATGTGGTGGTGGACAAAAAAAGCGCTTTGTACTTGGATGCGACAACCGTTGATTTTTACGAAGGTCTGGAAAAGCGCGGGTTTACCTTTGATAACCCCACCGCGACAAAAAGCTGTGGTTGCGGTAGTTCGTTCCAAAGCTAGCGATTGGTTTGCTTTTTTTGCCGGATGCTACTTTCACGGAAAATGTTGCCGGCAATTCGGTTAGGACGATTACTCAATCGCGGGGAACATGCAATTTCGCTGTTCCCCGCGAATCTACTTGCTTGGCGGATTGCCGCGGGCTTTGACACGCTTGACGGGTGACTTGCTTGATCCCTGGCCACGATTCTAAGTGACTTGCAATTAGCTTGGACGCCGATATTTAAGAACTCCTCTCAAAGGTTTTAAACTTTGACCCAACATAAGGTTCGCATTATTGGGGTTGGCGATGATGGCCTAGAGGGCCTGACCAGTAAAGCCCGCGAGGAAATCACGCAGGCGCAGGTGCTGTTGGGTTCGGAAAATACCCTCGCGCTCATCCCCGCCACCACCGGCCAAAGCCGCCACGTCCTGCATGGCAATCTGACCGAAATCGTCGATCGCATCAACGCCGCCGCGGGTCAGCGCACGGTTTTGCTGGCTAGTGGCGACCCCCTCTTTTATGGCGTCGCGCGGTATCTCTGCGACCGTCTGGGGAAGGACCGGTTCGAGGTTCTACCCCATGTCAGCTCCATGCAAATGGCTTTTGCACGGGTGAAGGAAAGCTGGGAAGAAGCGTTTCTTACCAACTTGAATCTGCATGGCCTGGAAAATGCGCTCTCCAAAATTCGCGTCGCGGATAAGGTGGGCCTGTTTACCAGCGAGGAATTTCCGCCGCGGGTCATCGCCCAAACGCTGTTGTCCAACCGGCTGGATTATTTTTACGCGTATGTGTGCGAGAACCTGGGTTCCCGCGACGAGCGCGTGACTCAGGGGGAATTGGCGGAGATCGCCCGGCAGGACTTTTCACCGCTCAACGTGTTAATTCTGGTCCGCAAGCCGGAACGCCCCGACCGGCCAATTGAATCCGGCGCGTTGCGGCTGTTTGGCAATCCCGATGAATGTTTTTTGCAATCGCGGCCCAAGCAAGGATTATTGACTCCCGCCGAGGTGCGGTCGGTCGCGCTCGCGCAGCTAGAGTTATCACCCCATAGCGTGGTTTGGGATGTGGGGGCGGGAAGCGGGTCGGTCGCGGTGGAAGCGGCTAATATCGCCAACCAGGGAACAGTTTACGCGATTGAGCAGGATATTGAGGATCATCAACTGATCGTGGCCAACGCCGAACGCTTTGCCGTCAAAAACCTGCGGCCCGTCTTGGGCCGCGCGCCCGAGGCCTGGGAAAAACTGCCCGCGCCCGACGCCGTGTTTGTCGGGGGGAGCGGACGCGAAGTGGCCCGTCTGGTCGAACTGGTCTATGAGCGGCTGCAACCTGGCGGGCGGCTGGTCTGCAATGTCGGTAGCATCGAAAATCTTTCCAGCGTGCATGAACTACTGAACCGCCGCGTGCCGGACGTGCGGGTCTGGATGATCAATGTGGCGCGCGGGGTGTTTCAACTAGAACGGGTCCGCTTTGACGCGCTGAATCCCACGTTTTTGTTGGCGGTGACAAAACCGGGAAAGTGAGGGGGTGTGAGCTTGAGCCTCTTAATTGGAGAAGTCTGCGTCGCGCTCCGCTGCGCGTCGCAGCTAACCCTCCCGCCTCCCTTCCGCCGATGCCATCGGCGGTTTTGTGTCGCCCCTACTTACCGCCAGCTTGGCCGGTCATCGTCATCGTCCGATTCCCACGGTTGTCGGTCACGGTCGCGCGGGGGTTGGCCAAAATGAATGGAATCAATATCGTCCCCCAACCCTTTAAGCCCGCGATAAATCTGAAAGTTGGTAAAGCCCAGCGAGCCAAACATCAGCATGCCAAAGAGACGCTGTTCGTCATTCCAGCGCAGCAGCACAAAAAGGACCATGGCGACGCAGGCGGCGATGGCCAGTTGCGCCGCCCATAACAGTCCCCGCGGACCTTGGTAATGATAAAACAGTTTTTGCGAGATTTGCCCGCCGTCCAAGGGGAAAATCGGCAACAGATTTAATAGTCCCCAAAAGATATTGATATACAGTAAGTCGTTCAGCAAATAAAGCAACGGCTCCAGGTGGAACAGGCCGGTGACAAAGGTGCCGATCAATGTCGCGGGATCATAAAAAAATAAGACCCCGATATCTCCGCCGGTAGCCATTCCCCACAGGTTGACCGCCATGATGATGGTCGCCGCCAGCAAAAAGCCCGCCCCCGGCCCGGCAAATAAGATCACCAACTCGCTGGTCAGGCTGCGGACCCGCCAGGCTTGCTCCCCCAGGACAAAATCCGGATCATAGCCCAGGTCGTCCGCGGGGTTGTAACTGGCCAGTCCCCCAAAGGCGTAGAGCGTGATGGACGGCCGCCAGCCATAATACCGGATCGCCAGCGCATGGCCCAATTCATGCACCAGGATTGACACAAAAACCGCCACCAACCAAATGAGCACGGGCATCGGCCGGGCATCGCCCGTCAGGCCCATCATCAGGGTGAATACCCAAAACAGCGGATGCACCCGCACGGGAATTCCCGCCAGGCGAAAGTGCAGATCGTAGTTGGTGCGGGCGGGTTCGGTCAGGAACACGGCGGGAATGGATTCTCAAGAGGTAAGTATTCAGAATGGATGACGATAATCAATCGGGCGGGCCAAGGGGGAATGCGCGGGGTGGCCTGTATAGGGTTTGTTTTCTAAAATGGCCAGGTGGAAACGCTATGGATTTATCAGATCACGCCGGGGGTAAAATCATATCCGCGATCAAACCGGGTGAGAGCAGCCACTCGCCCGATTGGGTGTTACGCTGGTTGAGCAACTCGGCCTTGACGCGGTATTCCCCCCCCGCCTCGATCACCGGACTGACAAAGATGATATGCGCGGGAACACGCACCTTTTGGCCCTTGGTCAGCATAATTTCCACTTCGATATCGCGGTTGAGCAATTGCTCGCGGGCAAAGTGGTCGATATTGACATACCCTTCGATCTTCAGTTTTTCCAGGTTCACTACCCGCAGGATAATATCGCCCGGTTTCAGCCATTCTCCCCGATGAGGGCCAATTTCCACCACCGTGCCAGAGATCGGACTAATGATTTGGCGGCGGTTCATGGCCTCTTGGGCGGCTTCCACCTCGACATTTTTGGCTTCGGCGGTCAGGCTGGCCAGCGTCCGTTCCTCGACGGCCCGTTCCGCCTCTAATAACGCCCGCTCATACGTCAGCTTGAGCCGCAAGACTTCGACTTCGGAGACGGAATTTGGAGCCTGGATATTGGCCTGGATGGCCTTGTCCCATTCGGCTTTGGCGACAGCGGCGGCTTTCTTAGCGTAACGTTCATCAATGGTTGATTTGGATTTTTCCAAGGCGGCCTTGGCCTCGGCGGCGGCTGCCTTCTTTTGCAGCCGGGGTTGCATATCGTCCAAATTGCCCAATACTCCCGCCGCGGTTATCTCGCTCCCCTCAATCACATCCAGCTTGACCAACAAACCGGCTTCTTGGGCGGGGACTTGAATATCCTGGCCATCAATCGCCTTAATCAGGCAATTTTGAATGCGGTTGGGATCGCTGAGCGAGCGGGCCTCGCGACGGGCGCGCCGTGGGGAAAATTCCGGGGCGGGGGCCAGGTCGGTGGCGGAGCTATAAGGTGAAATCGCTACGCCAGATGGCGTGCCGCTGCCCGATTGCGGGGCAATTTCCGGCGTTGTGGGGGTATTGGCATCCAACCGCGCTGGCGCCGTGTCTAATGGATTTTGCAAAGGAGACAGCGGCGCGGAGAGAGGGGCGTTAGTCTCGTTGGCATTCCTTTCCGCCGGGGTCGGAGAGCCAAAGGGATTTTGACCCACGGTGGGAAACTGCGTCCAGAGCGCAATTCCCAAGACCAGGCAACAAGCCAGTAATAAGGAAAAAAACTTCGCCATTGGATAAATTCCCTTAAAAAATGTGTTCAACAAAGCTGGTGGTTGCTAACAATCGCCGCGAACCAGGGGGGCGGGAACCCACTCGCCCAACTGCCGCGGCGAAGCTTCCGCCAATAATTAAAAATAGCGAAAGAAGAAGCGGATTTGAATGAACGACAGCAAATCATGAAACCAGGCAAAGCCCAGCGTGGTGTTGCCGCACAGGACCTTGGCCGTGACGCCGGCTCCGGGTCGCAGGTCCGTGATGCCCGCTTGTTCCAGTTGGGCTTTGTCGATGGCAACTTTGATTTGCACCATGTTGCCTTCTTCCCCCTGGGTTTCGGCGATGGTGTGAATTTCCTTAATTGTCCCTTCTAATTCCGAATAGGGATGCGTGGCCAGGATAAACGATACCCGCAAGTCGTCTTGTGCATGGCCGGCTTCGCTTTTCAGTTTTTGGCGGGCGGAAAGGATGTAGCCCATTTTGTCGTCAGGCACATTCAGGACCAATTCCCAAGGTCCGGTGGGATCGGCCATCGTCAGCAATTTTTGGCCCCGCTCGACCGGGCGATTGATCAGTTTATTATGGGCTTGCCAGGTGGTCATCAGGCCCGCCAGGGGACTGGTCACGGCTAGTTGTTGCTTTTCACTGTTAAGCAGATCCAAGCGTTCGTGCAGGCTGTCGATTTTTGCCAGGATGCTGGCCTTTTCGCCGCGGGCCTTGGTTTTTTCGGCGTCGGTCGCGGTATTGCTATTGAGGATATTATTAATGGACTGGACAAACTTTTCCTGGCTTTCGATCTCGCCAATCACGGCGGAAATTTGCTGGTCCAGCTCGGGACTGATCATCTTGGCCAAGAGCGCCCCCTGGGGGACGTTTTGACCTTGTTCGGCCTGGGGCGTGACTTCGGCCACAATCCCCGAAACAGCGGCAAAAATATCCCGTTTGATCGCGGGCTCTAGCGTCCCTTTGGCCTCTAGCTTGAGCGGGTAGGGGATCAAAAACAGGGCCAGCAAAATCCCCACAATCGCCGCCAGCACGGTCAGTGTCTTGGGCAAATTGCGCCAGGCGACGACCGCGCGGGTCTTGCCCAAGGCGCGCCATAATGGCATGAGAAACAGGCTGTTATGCTCGACGGCGTTGGCCAGGGCCAGGGCGCTGTGGTCGCGCACCACCTCCACCCGTCGCTGCATGGCGGTGGAAATGGCATCCACGGCGATTTGCTCGACAATCAGCGCGCCCAGGATTTCTTCTTGCTTGAGCTGGTTGGGCGTGGTTTCGAGCGTGAGTTCGGTCTTGGGCCGGGCCAAGGGCAAGATGGCCAGCAGTTTGGTGTGGGCCTCGTCCACGTAGGCCTCCACGGCCTCTTCCACCTGCGGGGCCAGGTCGGCTGTTTCGCCCGTGTACCACAGGGGTTCGCCGCTGCGGCAGACCGTGGTAGTAAGCTCTTGCAACAGGCGGATCAGGTTTGAGCGCTTGTCAAAGCCTTCTTGGCCGCTGACCGCTTCGATGTGATAATAACCGCCGCGTCGGACCGCCACGCTGACACGGTCGCATTCGATCAGGCGGCGACCTTCATTGGCTATGGTGTAGGCTGTTTCGCGCGGCTGCAAATCGCGATGGACCAGGCGGGTAAATTGCTCTAGCTGGGACCACATGGCCTGCCGCGAGTTAAACTGCCGCAGGCGGTGCGTCTTGAGGTAGTCCCCACCCAGGTCGGACATTTGCAGCACAAAGCGCAGATAGCCGCGTTCGACATTGGGGGCCACGCCGGGGCGGTGAATGATTTCCAGCACACCCTGCGTGTCTTGCTCGTTTTTAAGCGGTCCTAAGACTAGTAAATAGTCCGTGGGGTTGGCGGCGTCCTCGGGATTGCCGGATTGCGGCGGAGCCAGCATCCCCTGCCCGCTAGAAATCACCTTGCGCAGCAGGCGGCCGTGCTGTTCTTGTTCTTCGCGCTTGTTGGCCAGTTGGGTGACCTGCAGGTTGATTTGATAGACCAATTCCAGGCGGTTACCCTCGCCCAACGTCCAAATGGCCCCCCCTTCGGCGGCCATGGCCGATACCACGCGCGTGAGATAACCTTCGTAGAATTCGGCGGGAGCCAGGTCCGACCGTGAAAGTTGCTCAATTTCGCGCACCAGGCTGCGAATTTGCTGGCGCATCTGATCGGCTAGGTCAGGATCGTGCTGCTCGGTGGACATGGCGCGTGGAAAATCCCGAAAGTGTCAAAGCGTGGAAATGGCCGGTAATAAAATCTGAGAGACCGGCCCGCGCGCACTGTTCCCAACGAGAACATTTTGCGCATACTGTAGTTTAACGGATAACTGGGTTGAAGTCCTGACCCGCTCATGCAGTTCTCATAAAATTCAGTTTTTCCACCCCATTTTTTGTTGTTTGAACGGCACAGAGCGCACTTTTTGTAAAATGCGGAGCTTGCCCCAGCGGCAAATTTTCACATAAATATCCCCGGCATCCCCCTCCAACCACCATTTTACACCACGAAACGCTGTTTTTCATGTCCACCTTTGCCAATGGAGAGGATTCCACCCGGCCCCATAGTCCGCCAATTTGGCTTTCCAGCGTTTACCAATGCGCGACGCCGGATCAGGCCAATGAATTGCTAGCGGGGACGACCGCGGGTTATGTCTATTCGCGGGACGGCCACCCCAACTCCACTCGGCTGGCCAACCTATGTAACAAACTGCACGCCGCCCCCCGGGGGGTCGTAACCAATAGCGGCATGAGTGCGCTGGCGTTGGCTTTGATCAGCCAGTGCCGCGCGGGAGAACATGTTTTGCTTAGCGATCAGTTGTATGGCTGCACGGCAAAGCTGTATATCAACGAAGCCTCCCGCTGGGGTCTCTTGTGCACCGTGGTCAATTCCCTTGATCCCGCCGCGGTCGCGGCTGCCTGGACCCCGAGCACACGGCTGCTGCTGGTTGAAACAATCACTAATCCACTGTTACGCGTCAACGATTTGCCAGTGCTAGCGGAACTGTGCCACCAGCGGGGGGGGCTGTTGCTGGTGGATAATACCCTGGCGGGACCGCTCAACTGCCGTCCCCTGGATTGGGGGGCGGACTTGGTGGTGGAAAGCCTGACCAAATTGATGAATGGCCATAGCGATGTGCTCTTAGGTTATTTAGGCGGAACGGCGGCCGTATGGGACCGTGTTCCCAGCGCCCTATCCACTTGGGGTTGGACCGCGCCCCCATTTGAATGCTGGCTGGCGGAACGGGGCTTGGCAACGCTGCGCCTACGTTGGCAAGCAGCGACCCGCAACGCCCACGCGGTGGCCGCCGCGTTGGAAAATGATAACCGGATCGCGCGGGTACACTTTCCCGGGTTGGGGAATCATGCCGATGCGGCAATAGTGCAAAAGCTTTTTACGCGGGCCGGTATGGCCCATCCCCACGATCCGACGACTTCGCTGATTCCCACGGGGACGCTGGTGGCATTTGATTTGCGCGGGGGCTGGGATCTTGCCAGCCGGTTTATCACCGCGGTGGCGGGGGGGATCCCGTTTTGTCCCTCTCTGGGCGAATTGCAAACCACGCTGAGCCACCCGGCCTCCACCAGTCATCGTGGATTATCCCCCGCCGAACGTGCGCGCCTGGGGATCACCGATGGCACCATCCGCCTCTCGGTGGGGACCGAAGAGCCGGAATGGATTCTGGAGCAATTGCGCGGAGCGCTGGGGCAATTAGGGGGATAGAATGAATTCGCGCGCATCCGCTATGCATGCCAGATGGGAACACTGATGAAACTGATAATACTGATTTTCAACGATCAGAATACAAGTATGAACGCGCGGATTTTTTTATTGGGTAAATCGAAGGTTCAAGCTGCTCTGTGAAAAACTCTGTACACTCAGTGCCTCGGTGGCTTAGATGATGCGTCTATCCGAGTGCTTTGAATTACCCAGGCTCTCGCTAACCCGCATGCCCCATAACCAACTCCCGCCGCCCCGCATCATCCACGAGGACAACCATTTGTTGGTCCTGGACAAGCCCGCGGGATGGACGGTTCAAGGAGCCGCGCCTGGACAACCATCGCTGGTCGATTGGGCAAAGGCCGACCTCAAACGCCGCTATCATAAACCTGGAAATGTCTACCTGGGCGTGGTTAGCCGCCTGGATCAAGTGACCAGCGGCGTCATTGTGCTGGCCCGCACATCCAAAGCCGCCGCCCGGTTAAGCAGTCAGTTTGCCAACCGTGAAACAGAAAAAACATATTGGGCGATCCTCGAAGGCCGGGTGCGACCCCCCAGCGGCGAATGGCGGGACTGGCTGATAAAAAACGACCAGCGACAGCGGATGGAGGTAACTTCACCGCACACACCCCACGCGGATGAAGCCGTGTTACGTTATGAAACAAGGCGTGAATTGACTCTGCCGGGGGGCCAAGCGGCGACCTGGCTGGAAATTACTCTCTTGACCGGGCGCAAGCATCAAATCCGGGTCCAAGCCAGCCAGCGAACTTGGCCCATCTGGGGGGATCATAAATATGGCGGCACGCGGGCATTTGCCCGTGAATCGATTGCCCTGCATGCTCGGCGGTTGACGCTGACACATCCCACGACTGGCGCGCGATTGATGTGGACGGCGGAACTACCCGTTAGTTGGCGGATGTTTGGCGACATATCCTAGCATTTTATGCTAGCGTTTTTTTCTGAACTGTTGCGCAGTTTATTGCCTGCTGGAGGGTAAGCTTTCTGCTAGCTGCTTGCGGATTTGCGGAGTATTGATTTAATTCCCTAGCTAGTATTTGCAGGGCCGATGTGGGGAATATCGGCAATTTTCTGTTCTAAGTGTAAGTAGCTGAATCACTTAACTCGCGCATCCGTTTGGACAACCTCCCTTGCCTCCTTTTTGGCGACTTTTTACAATTTCCACCGCTTTTCTGTAAAGTTTTTGCGCGCCGGCGCAAAACGAATTCTCGGTTGGTTCGAGGCTCCGCATGCCGCGGCCGCCCACGAGTTGTTATTTGTAAATTGGCAAGGAAGCACTTCTGCGGTTGTTCATAAGGCAGTTTCAACGCTGGAGTCTGTTAGCAAGCGCTCGCAGGAGCGCGCTGGGTGGCGGTGCGCGCAACGGCAAAATGCATATAGTTGCCAATATCAATGGCAGTCTGTTGGCGGCGGCCGTGACCACCTGGTTGTGGTGCTTAGTGGGCCCATGGCAACCCGTTCTGGCGGAGATTCACTTTGCCCCCGCGGAGCAATTGGAAACGCCCATCACGATCTCGGCCCGGCAAGGCCAGCATTGGCGCGAGGGGGCTTATGAGGTTTGGTCTCTGGGGGGGGATTGCCAAATCACCCAGGGGGGAAATCGGGTGACGGGGAATGAACTGGTATTGTGGATAGAAAATGTCGGCACGCCCACACAGCCGCACTGGCGGATGATGGCGTATGCCGAAGGGCAGGTGACGCTCATTCGTGGTCCCGCCACGGGGACCGCGCAACCAACCCTGCAGCCCAGTGATCAGCAAACTACCGCCGCCTGGTTGGGGCGTTTTTCGTCCTGGCACGAGCCTAGGATACAAACGCAACTTGTGTCCGATTCCTCGCAGCGCAATCGGGTGGACCAGCCTCCGGGCCCGCAGCAGGGGAACGACAACCCAGCGGCATCCTCTCCAAAAGTCGCGTCCTCTGGTGGCTCGGCTGGTCAACTTCCCCGTCCCGCAATCTATGAACGCGCCTGGAATTATTGGGCGTTACCCGCAACCGGGACTGGGTCGAACCAACCGATTTTTCCGGCTCCCCCTGGTCCGCAAACGGGGCCGATTTTGCAACCCGCGGCAGAGGATGCCGTCACAGCCGACCCAGCCACGGAGCAGGCGATCCAACGCACACAATTCGCCGAATTCAACCCCGATCCGCGGCAGTTTCCCGTGACCGGGCCAGTGGCCACCTCCGCGGGTCCGCGGCGGGTGCAGTTTTTTCCCCGCAGCGCGGTGCCGTTACAGATCGACTTTCAGCAAAGCCCGGGGGGCGTGGAAAATATATTGACGATCAACTCTGGCGTGCAGGTCCGAATCGATGGCGTGGCGGGGACAAACCCCGCATTGGGTAATTTGGGGACGATCGACCTGTCAGCGGATCGAGTGGTGGTCTGGTATCAGGGGAACTTGGCGGAGGCCGGGGATGGCTTGACGCAGGCGGGGGACGCGCCTTTGGAGATTTACCTGGAAGGGGATATTGTCTTTCGCGAAGGGGACCGAGTCATCTATGCTCAGGCCATGTATTACAACGTGCGGTTGCGCAATGGCGTGATCCTAAACGCCGAATTGCTCACGCCGGTGCGGAATTACGCCGGGCTGGTGCGCTTGCGGACGAACGTGCTGCGGCAACTGGACGAATCCCGCTTTGCCGCCGAAGGGGCGTCGCTAACGACCAGCCGCCTGGCCATGCCAACGTATGAATTTCGCGCGGGGGAATTGACGATTGTGGACAATCAAGTGCCGCTGCTTGATCCGCGCACGGGACAACCGGCCATCAACGCGCTCACGGGGGAGCAATTAGTCGATCATCAGCAGCAGGTCACCAGCACCAATAACGTCGTGCTGGCGGGGGGAGTACCGGTTTTTTACTGGCCACGACTGGTCACCGACCTGGAAAATCCCACCTACTTTGTCGAGGACGTGAACATTGGCAACGACCAGGTCTTTGGCACGTATGGCACGGTGACCTTTAACGCTTATCAAATATTTGGCATCTCACGTCCGCCGGAGGGGACGGATTGGGAATTTGACCTGGGCTATATGAGCGAACGGGGATTTAACGCGGGGACGCGTTTTACCTACAGCCAGGACTTTTTATTCGGCCAAGAGGCGCCGGTCTTTGGTCTGTTTGACGCGTTTTATGTCGATGATAGCGGGTTGGATACGCTGGGGACGGATCGCGTGGGTCTGATTCCAGAAGAAGACCAGCGCTATCGCCTGTTGGGCAAGCATCGACAACTGCTGGACAACGGCTGGCAAGTCACGGCGGAATTGGGGCTAATTTCCGATCGAAATTTTTTGGAGCAATACTTTGAGCGGGAATGGGACGATCAAAAGGACCAAATCACCGGTATTGAACTTAAGCGTACATTTGATAACCAGTCGCTGGCACTGGCGGTCGATTATAATCCCAACGACTTCTTCCTGCGAACGTCGCAACTGCCTCGGCTGGACTACTTTGCCCTGGGGCAGTCGTTGTGGGAGGACCGCCTGACGACCTATGGGCATGTGACGGGGGGCTACACGCAACAGCGCAGGGCGACGACCCCCACCGCGCCGCAAGATGCCGCCACGTTCAGCCCGCTACCGTACGAGGCGGACACCAATGGCGAGCGGTTTGCCTGGCGGCAGGCGCTGGAATATCCGCTGGCCGTGGGAGATATCAAAGTTGTCCCATTTATCCTGGGGGAGGCGGCGCACTGGGGCGAAGACCTCAGCGGCAACGACCTGCAGCGGGTGTACGGTCAGGCGGGCGTGCGAACCACGCTGCCATTCTGGGCCCTCTATCCCGAGGTGGAAAGCGAACTATTTAACGTGCATGGCCTGGCGCATAAGGTCAACTTTGACATGGAATATTCTTACACGGATAGCAGCCAAAATGTCGAGGAATTACCGCTATACGACGAAATCGACGATGACAACGTGCAGCATTTTCGGCGACGGCTGGCGTTTCAAGATTTTGGCGGACCGGCGCCGGTGCCAGCCCGCTTTGACGAGCGCTTTTATGGCGTGCGGCGGGGCCTGCAGGATAACGTGACCGGGCCGATCGAGATCGTGGACGACCTGTCCGTCGCGCGGCTGGGTCTGCGCCAACGCTGGCAAACCAAACGTGGTCCCCCCGCCAACCGGCGCATCATCGATTATGTCATTTTGGACACCCATTTTGAGCTTTTCCCCGATGATGACCAAAACTTTGGTGAAACGGCGGGGCTGCTGGACTATGACTTTCGCTGGCATGTCGGCGACCGGGTCACGCTGATGTCCAGTGGCGCGGCGGACTTTTTTGGCGATGGCCAGCGATACTTTAGCGTGGGAGCGCAGCTCAACCGTCCCGCGCGGGGAAATATCTATGTTGGGTTTCGATCGTTGGAAGGACCGATCAGCAGCAATATCCTCTTGGCCAGCGTCAATTACCGCCTCAGCCCCAAATGGGTCGGCTCCGCCGGGCTGAGCTTTGATCTGAGCGATAATGGGTATCTGGGCCAGTCGCTCAGCTTGACGCGCATCGGCGAATCGTTTTTGGTCACGGCGGCGTTCAACGCCGACCAAACCCGCGACAACATTGGCGTGATGCTGTACATTGAACCGCGCTTCTTGCCCAAGACGCGCTTTGGCAAGCGAACCGGCCTGGAGGTCCCGATGGCGGGCCAGTATGGGCTGGAGTGATGAAAGAGAATTACGTCACACCATATCACCCTGGAATAGAGCCAAAATTGCTCGTGAAATGTAGTCCAAGATCTTGGAATGTAGCTATCGCTTAAGCTCCCCTTATTCCCCCGGGCGGGGTCGCAGCCGCCGGGCGGGTTGCAGGGGACGACGCGTCGCCAGCCGCGCTTGCTCCAGCGCCTCGCGCTCTTTGACCACGTCCGGCACAGCGCGGTATATCTCCGCCAAGGCCAGCCAGTGCTCCACCTCTAGCCTTACCAAACCCTGCAATGCCAGCGGCGGCAATTGCAAAGGCGGGCTTATTTCCCGCTGAATCGCGCGGATCGATTGACGTAATAGCGTTTCCGCCTCCGTCGCGGACTGATGGCGAATTTTTGCCTGGGCGTATAACAGCCGCAGCGCTGCCAACTCTAATTGAAACTGGGGCCGCTGCCGCACGAGCTCTTCCGCCAGTTGTTCCGCCCGTGAAAAATCTTCACTCGCCCGCCGCCAGTCCCCCGATTTATCCCGGCATAACGCCCGCTGCACCAGGGCCTGCGCCAACAGCGCGCGGTTAAGACGAGTCCCTTCCCGCCGCGCCAGTCCCTCCGCCATTTGCACGGCTGTCGTCGCCCAGGCCAGGGGGGTTTGCGCAGCCTGTGGGTCGGCGGCATTGGCCAATTGGGCTGAATCGATCAGCACCTGCACCCATTCCCGCTGCCAAGCGGTCTGTTGTTGTTCGGCGGGGATTAATTCGTCCCACAACTCCCGCGCCGTGGCCAGGGCGGCGCGGGCTTGCTCGGTCCGGCCTAGGCGGCGCTGAATTTGCGCCACGCGGTGGTACGCGCGAATCGCCTCGCTTTGCAGCGCGCCGTGGGTGATGTTTTGAGAGGCGAATTTTTGGTAAAAGTCCAGGATACCGGTCAAAATTTCGGCTTCCTCGGCGGAATTTCTTTGTTCCAAAAGACCATCACGGAGGGCATCGGCCAGACGTAGGGCAGGGGCCGGACGCAGCAGTTCTTCCAGCCACGCGGCGCGATATTCGCCCGGGCTGTCGCTAAATTTTTGAAACAGGTCTTCAAAGGCGGCTAGCGAGAGCCGCACATTGCGATCAGCGCTTTGCGTGGCGACTTCGGCCTGATACCGCAAAACGGATTCGCGCGAAAGGGCGGAGGTCGTTTGCCAATAGCCGATCCACCCCACCACCGCCGCCAGCACCAACGAAGCCAACGCGGCAAAGATCAAGCCGGAGGTAAGCTGATTGCGGCGGCACCAGTGCCAGGCTATCGTAACGAACGAACTGCGCCGCGCGGTAATCGGCCTCCCGTTCAAAAAATTGTGCAAATCCGCCGCTAGTTCTCCCGCCGTGGCATATCGCTGCTTCGGTTCGCGGGAGATGGCCTTCAGGATAATGGTCTCTAGGTCGCGGGAAATCGCGGGGTTGGCCTGCCGAGGCGGCGGTGGCGAAGTCTCGCTAATTTGTTTGAGCAAAGCGACTGGCTGCGTCACCGTGTACGGCGCGCGAAAGGTGAATGCCTCGTACAACGTCATCCCCAGCCCATACACATCGCTTTGCGGCGTCGCGGGGGCGTGCTGCAGGCATTCCGGAGCCAGATATTGCAACGTGCCAATGATGTCTCCCGTCGCCGTTAGCTCGCTATCGTTGACCACCTTAGCTAGGCCAAAATCCGTCAGCCATGCCAGTCCCTCCTGGTCAATCAATACATTGGCGGGCT
This sequence comes from Pirellulales bacterium, assembly GCA_033762255.1. Classification (NCBI taxonomy): domain Bacteria; kingdom Pseudomonadati; phylum Planctomycetota; class Planctomycetia; order Pirellulales; species Pirellulales bacterium. Next base: position 41,819 of record JANRLT010000037.1, read on the forward strand.
TGAGATCGCGATGCAGCGTTCCCTGTTGATGCGCATAATCCAGCGCTTCGGCAATCTGTGATCCCCAACTGGCAATTTGCCGCAAATACGCGGACATGCCCAACTCACATACATACTTGGGCGGATCAATTTCCTGCATCCGCAAGGCCCGCTCCCAGGATTGCCGGGAAGAAAGCGGAGCCGGAGAAAAATCAAGTTCTCTCGATTCCACGGGCGCGTCGGTGGAAGAAATCGGGGTGGACGCCCTGGTGTCCCGCTGTCCCGGGCGCTCGGTGGCAGGAGCGGACTTCTCGTTTATCTTTCCGCTCTTTTGCCGCCGCGCAAGAATGCACCGATCGAGTCCCTGGCCCGGAATTAATTGCATCACATAATAATGCAGCTCTTGTTCACTGCCGACGCCAAAGATCGGCACGATATTTGTATGGTGCAGCCGGGCGGCCGCCCGCGCTTCACGCTGAAACCGCGCCACACGGGCGCTATTCTGCAGAAAATGGGCGGGCAAGATCTTGATGGCGACCCGACGGCCCAGCGATTCTTGCAGGGCCTCGTAGACCACGCCCATGCCGCCGCGGCCGATTTCGCGAATGAGGCGATAATCGCCGATTTGCCGGGGCGGGGCAGCGTCGCCGGTGACGACGTCAGATAGCTTGCAGCGTTCGAGTAGGGCCACCGCGGGGAGCATTTCCGCCAGTTCACTGGCCAGTTCGGGGTAGCGCTCGGCGTATTCGCGCAGTGTGGGCGATTCTCCGCGGCGGCACCGCGCGGCGAATTCCTCGGCCAGGAGATCAAGGGGATCGCGATCGGACATTTTGGAGAGGTGGAGGAATGGAGGAATGGAGTTCCGTTTACTTTTTTCGTTTGGAATTCGCATCCTTTTTTTGCAAAGACGAACGCAGTTTACGCAGTTGCTTACCTAACTGCTGTAGCTTGAGATAAAGCTGCTTTGCTAAATCCCTATTCCCCAGTTTTACTCTTTGGGAATAGATGAGTTGAGTCTCAACCTCGACCAATGAGCCCCCGGCGATTGCCAAATGCCGCAGCCAAACACGGGTTTTTCCCGTTGCGTAACCCTCGGCGATATTAGAGGGTATGGACAAAGCCGCGCTACGAATCTGGGAGGTTAACCCAAAAAGTTCCGACTTGGGAATTTTCTCCGAGTACTGGCGAATCTCCACCGCAATCTCCATTGCAACTTTCCAGACTTCCAAGTCACGATAACTTTTTAATCCCATAGTACACCTCAAGAAAATAAGAACACAAAAAAACGGCAACTCCACTCCTCCAAACTCCATTACTCCAAACTCCACTACTCCCTCACTCTCCCAACGCCGCTTGCAATCGCGCCAGGGCCCGGACGTAGCGCTTGCTGGCGGCTTGCTTTTGCAGGCCCAGTAGCTCCGCCACTTCGTTATTAGATAATTCCTCAAAGTGCCTTAGCGTCAACACTTCGCGGTCCAGCGGTTCCAAGGACGCCAGAGCCGTCTCTAACTGGCGCACTAGCTCCGCTTGGACCGCAAACTGGCTGGGCGTGGCGATGCGCGCGGCAAATTGCTCGGCCAGACAAAGCGAACTGGCCGCCGGCGCGTAGGCCTGTTCCCACGACTGTTCGCGCCCCGCGGCGCGCATCTGCGCCCCCAGGTGTTGCCGATGCACGTCAATCAGGCATTGCCCCGTGATCAGCCGCAGCCAGACGCCGATGGAAAACCCGGGCTTGCTTAAAAAGTGGGGCAACCGCTCTTGCGCGTCGATGTACGCCTCTTGCAAAATGTCGGAGGGGGACACCCGCCCCGCCAGCCGGGGATCGACCCGCAGCTCGATCATGCGCCGCAGGGCGGGACGTTGACGATCAAACAACTGCGCCAGCGAGTCGCGGTCTCCCGCCGCGAGCTTGGCTAGTAACTCTTCATCCGCCACGGGACTGTGCATGTTCTATCTCACGATAAGGAAGCGTCGCTAGAAAAAAGAAAAGCTAGTCACCTGGGCAGCGCGTTCTACGCCTTCGGAGCACTGTCAGGTTCAGCCAATTATCGCGTAATTGGCGTTTGACCCAGGAAAGAACCACTAAGGCAAACCTAGTACTAATTAACCTTGGCTGACAAACTTAGGTCTCGCTTGATTTTGCTACATTCCCTAATTTCTCCAAATTTCCGGTTTTCCTATAGGCAATAGCCCGCAGAGGACACTGATTTTAGTGATTTGCGCGGATCAGCGGGGAGATTCGCTCACTTAACTTTATCAGTGTTCATCAGTCTAATCTGTGTTCTTTTTTTTCTTCACGGATTCCGTTTTCTTTCGCCCAGCGGCAAAAATTCCGGCGACTCGCGCGTCTTCTTCCGTTTTTTAAGTCAGAGGCCTGGCTGACGCTTTGTCGATTCCGACCCGCCCTTCGTTCGGGCAGCGCGGCCAGTTGGGGATAATTTCTTAGGGAAAAGGAACATTGCCGATGCGCACACACCGTCGATTCTTGTTGGAACAATTGGAAGCCCGCCAAATGTTGGCCGGCCACACCCTGGGTTCGCTCATGCCGCCGCGACCCGGCAATCTCGCGGGGGCAAATGGCGGCGGAACAAATCAGGTTGGCCCCCAGCACGCTGGCCAGCCTGGGCATGGGGCCGGACAAGGTCATGTGGCGGAGAATCTGTTTAAAAGGCTGGACACCGATAAAAGCGGCGGCCTGTCACTGGAGGAGTTTGCCGCCGGAGCGCGGGAGGACCGCCCGGAAAACGCCCCTACGCCAGAGGAAATTTTTGACAAATTGGACAAAAACGATGATGGCAATTTGACGTTGCGCGAATTTACGATCCGCCCGGATCATCGGCCCACGCCGGCGCAAATTTTTAAGAAGCTGGACACGGATGGCAGTGGCGGCTTGTCACTGGAGGAGTTTGCCGCCGGAGCGCGGGAGGACCGCCCGGATAACGCTCCCACGCCGGAAGAAATTTTTGCCAAGCTGGACAGGAACGACGACGGCAACTTGAGCTTCCGCGAATTTTCCACCCGGCCCGATCCGCGGCCCAATCCCTTGCAAGCGTTTAAGAAATTGGACACCGACGGGAGTCGTGGTTTATCGCTGGAGGAATTTGCCGCCGGAGCGCGGGAGGACCGCCCGGAAAACGCTCCCACGCCGGAAGAAATTTTTAACAAGCTGGATAAGGACGGCGATGGCAACCTGACCCTGCGCGAATTTACCGCGTTGCGGCATCGGCACGGGAATGGGGGAGAGTCCGGTGATAGCTCGGCGACTAGCACCATTCGCCAAGCGATCTTTGCCAGTCTCACCCGACGACGCTAAGCGGAGGGGAGGGAAGAAGAGTGGGTAGTGGGTAGTGCTGAGTGGACAGTGGGAAGAATAGTGGTTAGTGGACAGTGTTGAGTGGGGAAGCGCAAAGTTACTATCCACCACCCACTATCCATTATCCACCACCCACTACTCACTACTCACTAAACACTACTTCCCCGCCATGGCGGCGGCTAGGATTTTGCTCGTGCTGGGGCGCATGATCCGGGGATCGACCTCTTTGCCCCCTTGCAGGGTGGCGCGGATGTCCTTGCCCGAGATGGACCACGGCTTTTCTTCTTTGTGCCGTTCGCACAGATCGACCCGCCCAATAGACTCATAGTACGCGGCAAAGCCGACCTTGATGGGGTTGATTTTTAGGTCCCCTTTGAGCTTGCTAAAAATCTCTTGCGCGTCAAAGTCCCCCCAAATGGCCGTGCCATCGGCATACGGGGCGTCGGCGTGCTTGCGCCCGATCACAATATCGGTAAAGCCAAAGTTCTGCCGATAAATGCCATGCATGACCGCTTCCTTGGGCCCGCCATAAAACATTTTGATATCCAGGCCAAGCAGAATCACGCGATCCGGCACGGATTCCTTTCGCGCGCTCCACAGACTCGTATCGCTGTCCCCTTCCCCCAGGCCGCGTTGGTTGATGAGCGCTTCGTAGGTTTGCATACGGATTTCGGCGTTGACATCATCCCCCTTGGTCTCGCCAATGAGGGGGTTCAGGCACGCGCCGGCGTTATGCCCTTCGCGTAGCAGGTGTTCCAACCCATAGACCAGGGCGTATTCGTGTGCCCGGTGCAGGGGGTTGCGGGTTTGAAAGGCGACCACGCGGTTCCAGCCCTTACTGGCCAGCAACTGGCGCACTTCCGCCGGCGAGAGGACGTATTTGCCGAATTTGGCGTTTTTCGGCTGGGGAAGCACTTCGACCTCGCCACCGAGCAGATGCGTTTTTTCGGCATCATTCTTTAACACCATGTCGCCGCCAGGGTGGTCTGTCCGTTCTGTCAGATAGACACTCTTGAGGTAGCGCGGTTTATCCCAGGGAAAGATATCGTTGATCGCCAGTGTGGCGACCAGCTTTCCAGCGGAATTGACCAGCGCGACCTTTTGGCCGGTTTTTAACGAACCAGCCTGTTCGGCGGTGACAGGCAGCGCTAGGGGAATCGTCCAGGCGTATTTGGCCCCGTTATGGACAATGTGCTCTTCGTCCAGCACGCGGTTGTACGTTTCGGAATTCATAAATCCGACGAGCGGGCTCAGCCCCCCATCACCCAGTCGGTAGACGGTTGACAGGTCGGCGTCGCTGACGGGGATTTTGACCAGCGACTCGGCCCCGGCGGTAAACGAGGAAATTTGGTCGGCGGGAACGGTGCGGTTGACCGGCGCGGGCAGGTCGCCATGGGGGGGAATCAAATCAGGCATGAAACTCTCCAAAATTGCAAAAAACGTTGACTCACGGACAGGTGCCAATGGTAAAATCCTAGGAATAAGCCGTTGAGTATAGAAAGTTAGGGGCGAAACCTCAATGGAGGCGGCATTTTCCTGGTAAAGATGCGAAAATGACGCTAGCAGGTGGTTCTTGTCTTGCGACTTACATAATTTGTTAGTGGCATTTGTAATGTGGTTTGAACTTACTTGTTTTCCAGAGAAAATTACCCAACTCTTAACCATGCCAATTTTTTTTCATCGCTGTTATGCTGCTCGGCTGATTGTAACCGTTGTGGCATATTTATTTACTGATCTTACTGTAATAGCTTCCGAGCAATCCCCACAAGCCAAACTCGCCCTCGCCCCGCTACAAACCCTCGTGGGGGAGTGGAAAGGGGTCGGCCTGCCCAAACGTGGGTCGAATGTCGGCGCCTGGGGAGAGACCGCCGCTTGTGCCTGGAGCTTTACGCCGGACCAAACCGCGCTGCGGCTGGAATTGACGGATGGCAAATACTTTTCGCAGTTGCTGATCACACCCGGCGAAAAACCCGACCAGTTTATGATCGCAGGAACCCTGCCCGACGGCAAAACCATCGAGGATTACGCCGCCACGCGGGATAAAGAAGGGACGCTGGTATTGCTGCGCAAAACAGCCGAACAACCAACTACAACCGCTGCGCAGCCCCCGGACCAACCCCAGAAACAACCCGCGGACAATCCACCCCCCACCGACCGACCCGCGCGCATCACCATCAAGACTCTGGCGGAGGGGGACCGGCTAGTGGTCCTGTACGAACGCGCCGCCGGAAAGCAATTTTCACGCCTGGCGGAAGTCGGCCTGACGCGCCTGGGCGGGAATTTTGCCAAAGGGGCCGCCGGACCAGAATGCATCGTCACGGGGGGGTTGGGAACAATTGAAGTGAGCTACCAGGGGAAGACCTACTTTGTCTGTTGCACCGGTTGCAAAGAGGCATTTGAGGAAGACCCGGCCGGAATTATCGCGGAATATCTGGCCAAGAAAAAGAAATAAGCCCCGTGCGCGATCGTATGTGCCATCCGTTCGACGGGACTGTTGTGGTTGGTTGTTGGCTCTTACTCTCCTACCGCAGATGGCACTGGAGTGTGCAGCGTGCCAAACGCCCACTGGATGGAGCGGAGGTAGATCAAGAAGTGTTTTCTGCAGCTAAGCGGTCATGGAACAAATTACTTGGCTACCCGGTTAACGACCAGGGCTCCCCGTTGCCGGCAGCCGATTCTCACTGCAGTAAAAACAATTCCCCTTTGTAGGCGAGTCGAATTCACGTTTGGCAAAAGCGTGATTCGCGGATAATCTAGTATTATTAATTTAAATTCGCTTTGACAAATATACTTGCCAGGCAATTTTCCGTGCACATCTTCACCCTGATGGTAGGATCGTTAGGCTGTCATTAACCCATTCCAAAGTTTTGGCTAAAACTCATGGCTCGTCAACCGATCGCAATCATTGGTTTGTTGTTGATTCTCGCAAGCGATTTCTCAATTGCCTTGGCAACCGCCTCTCTGCCGACAACAGTGACTATTCCCCCGGCGGAGAATGTGAAAGAGCCAATCACAAACTCCCTTGGTATGCGGCTGGTCTATATTCCACCAGGCGAATTTCTGATGGGAAATGGCGAAACCGCGGAATCAATGGCCGATTTTCACAAAACAAATTATCATGCCTTTAACTTGACACCGGAACGCTTTGCTCAAGAATACCCGCAACATCGGGTGCGGATCACTCGCCCATTTTACATGGGCGCTTATCACGTCACACGCGGTCAATTTCGCAAGTTTGTCGATGAAACCGGTTATAAAACCGTCGTGGAGGGGCGCGATGGCCGGCCGCCAGGCGCTTTAGGCGTTGACGCCAAGTCGTTGAGTTATGGTTTTCTCAAAGATGTTTCCTGGCGAAATCCTGGCTATGAACAGTCCGACGAGCACCCGGTTGTCATGATGACGTGGAGCGACGCGGTTGCCTTTTGCGAGTGGCTCAGCAAAAAAGAGGGCAAAGTGTATCGTCTGCCGACCGAGGCGGAATGGGAATACGCCTGCCGCGCCGGAACTACCACTCGCTATCATTGTGGCGACAATCCCGAGAGCTTGGCCACCGTGGCCAATGTGGGCGATGCCACCTTGAACGAAAAATTCCCGCATCATGGAGGAACGCTGAAAGCCCGTGACGGTTACTTTCTGACCTCGTCCGTGGGGAAATTCCAACCCAATTCTTTTGGCCTTTATGACATGCATGGCAATGCGCGGCAGTGGTGCTGGGATTGGTACAAGCCGGATTACTATCTCGAATCGCCTGTGGACGATCCCACCGGTCCGGGGCGCGGCTATCTTGTCCGGGAAGCGCGCGTTCTCCGCGGCGGTTCCTGGCTTAGCATTCCTTGGGAGTGTTATTCCGCTTCCCGTCACTGGGCAAATCCCACCAGCATCGACTGTGATCAAGCGGGCTTTCGCGTGGTCTCATTCTTGGATCCCGATGACGATCCAATCAAACGTTCCTCCGCGCTAAGACCCCCTGCGGCGGCAAACATGCAAGTCTCTCTCGACAAAGTACAGTCGACTCGGCCTGGTGAGCGCGAGGCGGTGATCATTCACTATCGCCTGAGCGGTCCCGAGCTGGCGGATGTGCTGGCCATTCGCACACATATTTTAGAAGCCACGGATGACAACGACAGACCTTTGGAAAAAACGGAGAAAGACGAGTTTAAACACCCACGTAGGAGAGAGATTTGGCTCAATGCTCCCGGCTCGATCAAGAAATTAAAGTTGCTCCGCGGCTATTTGGAACTCATGTTGTCGGCTAAGGATCCCTCGTCGAATGTCACAGCCAATTTCCCCAAGGAAGCCGGCGTGCCACTCAAGCGAGACATTCTGCAACCAGGGGTGATTGAGATCACACTCCAGAAATTGCACGACCCTAAAGATGCCACCACTCCACCCCGGGTATGGAAATTGGAATATTTGATCAAAGATCCTTACGGTAAAGTGATCGGCAATCCGGAATTTCTAGATCGTGATGGACGAGCCTTACCGACACAAGGTCCGTGGGGCGGCGGCAGCGGCGGCACAAAGCAGATGACCATCGTATTTTTTGCAAAACCGCCAGACGATTTACTTGTCAGATTTCACATCGCCACTGAAAATTCGCTCGTATCCGTCCCGTTTGAATTCAAAGATATTTCCGTGGTCCAGCCAGCCCGATAAGTAAAGCCGCGCCCGACGATCAAGGCGTGCGTTCACTGCTGGTGGAGCGACTTCCATTATTCACTTTCACTGAGGTTTTTCTTGTCCCCTAACGGGGAATAGAAGCCTCCTATTTCATAGTATTCTTTCAAGTGAGATGCCCAGCTTGCTTGTAAACTTAGTGCTTTTTCAAAGTGAAATATTCGAATTAGGCAGATCAGCCATAGGGCGCTAGCCCAAGTTTTTTGCCGCTCTAAACGTGTGCTTGAGCCCAACGACTCATCCGTAACGAATCGTTGTCAAAGCAATAGAGACAGAGAAACAAGAGGAACGAGAGAGTCGAATGAAATTTAATAGAAGTGACTATCCGCTTGTCATTCTTTATGGTCGCTGCCCGACCCGGGCTAGTTTTTGTAGCCGCTACGCGGTAGGAGGGCAATAAACAAAAAGGCAAAAACCTGATGGGCGAGTAAAACTCGCCCCTACGGCTAACTCGGCGATAGAATCTCGCCGCTACAGGCGACATGATGACGAATCCTCGCCTTCTACAAACTTCGCCGCGCGATGAGGCCCGCAATGTAGCCCGCCTTGAACCCGGCGTCGATATTCACCACCGTTACATTCGCCGCACAGCTATTGAGCATGCCCAACAGCGCGGCTAACCCGCCAAAGGCCGCCCCATAACCGACGCTGGTCGGGACGGCGATCACGGGGCAACGGACATAACCGCCAACCACGCTGGGCAATGCCCCCTCCATCCCCGCGGCAACCACCACCGCGTCCGCGGTTTGAATGTCGGCCAAGCGGGAAATCAGGCGTTGCGGTCCCGCCACGCCGATGTCGCTAAACAGCGTCGTTTCGCAACCCATCCAGGCGGCGGTGTCGCGGGCTTCCTCCGCCACGGGCAGATCCGTGGTTCCCGCAGTGACCACGCACACCCGTCCCGTAGCATTATTATTTTCCCCCGTAGATTCCAGGGTTGCCCCGGGATCGATCCGCAGCGTCCGGCCCACCGCATTGTGCCGCGCCGCGGGAAAGGCGGCTGTCACGGCGGCGGCTTGCTCCGGCGTGATGCGGGTCATCAAGACACGCTGCCGCTGGGCTAAAAGTGCCTCGGCAATCTGGATGAGCGCCCAGTCCGATTTTCCCGGGCTATAAACCACTTCGGGATATCCGCAGCGTCGTTGCCGATCTAAATCAACCTGCGTGTGTTCTAGATTCGCCGTTTGAGCGCGGGTCAATTCCGCCAATAGGGCCGCGGCGGATAGTTCTCCCCGTTGAAAGCGTTCGATCCAATGATTTAGTTCCGCGGAGGAAGGGGGAGGCGGCATGGACATGGGAAAATTGATCGTGGGTGAAGCGTGCGGAATGTGATTGATTGTATCGATTATAGCGTTAGGCACGCCCAATTCAGGGGAATTCCCCCTGTTAGGCAATGGATCGTTTGACACTCGCGACGAATTGGTTGATGCTGGAGAGTAGGCGCTTAGCCGGGTGTTTTGGCACGGGGTTACCTGGGGGCCAGGGATGGGCGGGACGCGTTTTTATCTAACTTTATTGTGGGCGGCGGGCATGTCCAGTTATCCAATTAGCAGCGAGCCGGAGCCAGCCGCCGCGGACGCCGATAAGATCGCCGCCGCCACGCCCGGCGCAACCAAGGTGATCCCGCTCTTTGTCGATTTGGACGGGACGCTAATCGCCACGGATATGGGCCAGGAAACAGCCTTTCAAGCCATTAAACAGCATCCCGCCGTGCTGCTGCAATTCCCCCTGCTAGCCGCGCGGGGACTGGCCGTGCTCAAGCGGCACCTCGCCTCGCGCGTGCGATTTGATGCCGCGGAATTGCCCTATCACGCGCGGGTGGTCACGGCCCTTCAAGAAGCCAAAGCCGCCGGGCGGCCCATTATATTGGCCACGGCCAGCGACCGCCTGCTGGCGGAACAAATCGCCGCGCATCTGGGTCTATTTGACGCGGTGTTGGCCAGCGATGGACTGCATAATTTAAAGGGGTCGGCCAAACTGGCGGCCATCCAGGAGTTTTGCGCCAAGCAGGGGTGGGAACAATTTGAATATTGGGGGGATGCGCGGGTGGATTTGCCCATCTGGCGGGCGGAAAACTCCGCGGCGATCGGGGCGGTCAACCCCGGCAGGACCGTGCGGGCCGAATTGCAAAAAGAACGCCGCCCGGTGCAAATCTGGCACACCCTGCCGCCGCGCTGGCGGGCGCTGTTAAAGTTGATCCGACCCACGCAATGGGTCAAGAATTTGCTGTTGTTCGTGCCGCTGGTGCTGGGACATCAATTGAGTAGCGGGGAAAAAATTTGGCAGGCGTGCGTGGCGTTTATGGCGTTTTCGCTATGTGCCAGTGCGGTGTATGTGCTAAATGATCTGTTCGACGCGCCCGCCGACCGGCGCAACCCGCATAAATGCCGCCGACCCTTCGCGGCGGGGACGCTGCCGCTAGCGTGGGGACCGTTTTTGAGCCTTGGTCTGGCCGCGGCGGGGTTTGCCATCGCGCTACTGGGTCTGCCGTGGGCAGGGGGGAATGCGCCGTCATTCGCGCTGTTGATGGGCGCGTATGGGCTGATAAATTTGGCGTACAGCCTGTGGCTCAAGCGGCACATGGTGATCGACGTACTGCTGCTGGCGGGAATGTACTGCCTGCGGATCGTGCTGGGGGGGGTGGCGACCGGCATTACCGTGTCCGAATGGCTGATGGCGTTCGCGATTTTCTTTTTTACGTCATTGGCCTTTGCCAAGCGGCACGCCGAACTGGCCCGCCTGGCGGACGAGAACCAACCCGCCACGCCCGGGCGAGGCTATGGCGTCCACGACCTGAGCATGATCGAAAGCATCGGCCCGACCGCGGGGTATATGTCGATTTTGGTGCTGGCGCTGTATGTCAACTCGGACAATATGAAGAAGCTGTATAACAACCACTGGGCGCTACTTATGATTTGCCCGGTAATGCTGTATTGGATGACGCGGCTATGGTTTGTGGCCAAGCGGCGCGAGCTAAACGAAGACCCGCTGGTTTACGCGTTGTCGGACTGGGTTAGCTGGCTGGCGGCGGGAATGGTGGTGGCGCTGGCGGTACTGGCCAAGACGGGATGGTTCTGGGGGGGGATGATACCGTAAGGGGGAACATGAACCGCGGCGTCCTATGTTTTTCTCTTAGGCAATAGGTCGGATCGTGATCAGACACAGTTAGAGTATCATAATGATCACGGATTTGGATTTTTCATTTCGGAACCCATTCCGCCTGACTTTCCTTATCGATGGAACTACTCTTTTTCATGGCGGAACATGTTCCGCCCTACTCCGACAACGCCCGCGCGCCGCTGATCAAGTTGATGAATTCCTTATTGGATTTGAACTTGGCCAGGCGGGTGGTGAGCTGTTCCATGGCATCGACATGATGCATGGTCGAGAGTGTCCGCCGCAGCATGGTGACGGCGTGCAGTGTTTCGGGATCGAGCAGTTTTTCCTCGCGGCGGGTGCCGGATTGGCTGATGTCGATCGCCGGCCAGACGCGGCGGTCGGCCAATTTGCGGTCCAGCACCAGTTCCATGTTGCCGGTCCCCTTGAACTCTTGAAAGATCACTTCGTCCATGCGGCTGCCGGTATCGATCAGCGCGGTGGCGCAAATGGTCAGCGAGCCCCCTTCTTCGAATTGGCGGGCGCTGGCAAAAAGCTTCTTGGGAATGTCGAGCGCGCGGATATCGACACCACCGCTGCCGGTCCGGTCGCTACGGACGGTCTTGTTGAACGCGCGGGCCATGCGAGTGATAGAGTCCATCAGTAAAAAGACGTCCTTCCCCATTTCGGTCAGGCGCTTGCAGCGCTCGATCACCAGTTGCGACAGGCGCACGTGGCTTTCCACATCGCGGTCCAGGCTACTGGCAATGACCTCGCCACGGACAGAGCGCTTCATGTCAGTCACTTCCTCGGGACGCTCATCCACCAACAACACGATCAAATAAACATTGGGATAATTTGTGGAAATAGCCGCACTGACCTGTTGCAAGAGCATGGTCTTGCCCGTGCGCGGCGGCGCGACGATCAACGCCCGCTGCCCCTTGCCTAGCGGGGTCAGTAAATCCATGACCCGCGTGGTCAGCGGCTGCTGCCCGGTCTCGAGCTTGAGCCAGGTCTCAGGATTGATGGGCGTTAAATTATCAAATACCTTGACGTTGGGATATTGCTCGGGGGGCATGCCGTCCACGTCCAAAATTTCCTTGAGCCGCGGGCCTTGCTGGCGGCGGCCCGGCTGGACCATGCCGGATAGCATGACTCCCTCGCGCAGGCGGAATTTTTCGATCATGGTCCCGGGCACAAACGGATCAATCCGTTCACGGGCATAGTTGTTGTTCGGGCTACGCAAAAAACCGTAGCCATTGGGGTGCATCTCGAGGACGCCGCGGCCATGCTCCAGCGGGAGCGGTTCGCCGATATCCTCCCCCACGGGCTCGTTGTAATTCAGATTATCCACCGGGATATTGCTGGACATGGGACGGCGAAAGCTTTGACCGGGCGCTCCGCCACGACTGCCGCCGCGACCATTCATCGGTCTGCCGCCGGGATGTCCCCCGGAACCGGGACGCCCCCCCCGTGCCCGCCCGCCACCATTACCGCCACCCGGACTTTTTCGACCACGCGTCATAACAGAACACCTAATACGGCCCGGCAGAAACTGCGCGGGACAAAAAGCGGCCTCATGAGAAGCCAAAAGAGAATATTCAGCCACCGGGCACTCCACACCCAGCGGCCACCGAACCCACACGGAGCCTGGATAGAACAAATCCGCCAGGCGAAACACCAAAATTCGCAAGACATCCCAACAAACGGTTGCTAGAACTGCCAGCCTCTACGCCAGCTAATCAAGTGCCAACACCGCTTTATAAGCCTATATGCCCACCGGCGAAAGCCTCACAGGCGAAAAGCCATTCGCCGTGACATTCAGCGCGGAGACAAATCCCCCGCTGCCAAACCTTCCGTTGCTCTATGAATGCGGCGGGGCCGTATGCCGAGCAATTCCCCTGTATGAAAAAAAGCTATCACTCCACGCATCAATAACAAAGGTCAAAGTTCAATAACAGGAACAGTTCTATAACAGGAACGCTCTGGACGTTTAGGAATCACGTTTCAAAAAACGGAAAAGCCCAATTATAAGTGGCGGGCTTGGCCACCCCGTGTTCCCCATCTAAGCCCATGTTTGCGGCAATGCTTTTTTTATACCAAGTTAGCCAGTGCCTAAAGGTCAGCCAATATCTACAAGGTAGGCCAATATCTACAGGTCAGCCAGGGTACAGCTATGCCAGCATTAATGGCTAAGCCAACCTAGCAACGATGCCAGCGTTAACATTTAAGCCAGCCGAGCTATCAACGCAAAAGGGTCAGCACACAAATAACAGGTGATGACAGCGCGCCACTTTTTTTCAGGAAAGACCACTAGCAGAAGTCATGCCATAAACAGCTAAGAGCCAAAAAAGCATGTTTGCCGTAGCTTTTCCATAACAAGCGAACAGCTAGCAGAAAAAACTCCACTGCTAGTGTCTTGTTACTGTGGCCAGAATACGTAGGGTTGGCCAGCGAATGCCTTTTGTAGGATCAAAGGCAAATTGCTAATCTCTCCTTGAAATATAACGTCCCCACCCACGCTGTCAAGTGAATCCGGGGGGTGAATTTGCCAAGTGCGGGAATATTTTTGGGAAAGAACAAAGCCCGTTGGCCAGGGGGAGCGACGTCCTTTTTTGCTGTTCTGACTGGTAAACACGGTAAATCGCGAAAAACCCCATTGTCCGCTAAAATCGCTAACCTTTATCAATCATCCCGCCCGATACGTCCCAATAGGTCTCAATCTGCCGGTTTTTTTGGCAGAGTCCATGGGGATTTTATGATGAAATTAGCGCTTCGCTCGTTGCCAATCGGTTTCCTGTTGATCATGTTGGTCTGTGGTTCGGCACATACCGAATTACCCGCTGCCACCGAATCGGAAATTTCCGCTAGTTCGGCTATTCCTTGGAAAACCAATCTCCGGGAAGCCCAACAGCTTGCCACGGTAACGCGCCAGCCGGTGGTTCTCTATTTTTATTTGCCGGGAACGGCCCCGACAACGCGCTGCGAAGACACCATCTTGCGCCATGCCGATGTTCACCGCCAACTGACAAAACAGGCGATCCCCGTGCGGATCAATGTGCGCGACGTCCCCTACACCGCCCGGCACTTTCAAGCCACCGATCCGGCCCAATTGCCCCTGATCGTAGTGCAAAGCCCCACACAACAAGAGCTGCTGCGGTTAACGATTCCCGACACGGGAGCAGCCCTAGCCAAGCTCTTACAACCGATCCTAGAACCCGCTGCCAATGGGCTGGCTTCCGCGGAAACGCCTAAGGCTGACTTGGCGGCCACGCCCTCCCCTACGAAACAGCCCGCGACAAGTTCCTCAACAACTTTGACAGCATCCCCTCAGCCAGCCAAACCCGCAACTCCAGCCGCAAAAAACGCTGACCCTGAGGACGCGACCTTGCCCGGCCATATTGCCACCACAGCGCCGGAAAAGCCCAAGACGACCCCTGATCCCGCGACTGTTCGCGCCGATACTTCCCAAACCGCCGCAACCACCGGCGTTCAGGATACGACCGTTGTCAAGGTTTCCCAAGTAGTTCCAAGTACCGGCCCGGCAATTACCTTAGGCTCACCTCAATTATCCAACCAGCCCGCCAGTTCCCTGTTCCCGCTGAGCAGTCAACCCATCTCCCGCGCTCCCGCGGCAAATTTTCAGTACCCCGCGAATCCCCCCGCCCCCTCCCCGGTGGCGGCGGTCGCCGCGACAACAGCTGCAAATCCAAAGCTGACTCCCGCCGCCGTGGAAGCGAACGCTCCCCATGTTAGCCCAGCTCCCCCCATGAGCGCCCCCCCCCAAACGCCCTCGGGGACTGGGCCTGCGCTAACGGCAACATCCCTTCCCGCTAGCGTTGTGCCAGTTTCCCCCGCCCAACCCGCGGCAACTCCCGCAATCAGTGGTTATGCGGGAATTGATAGCATCCCCTTTCAACCGGTTGTCGGAGGATCAATCCCGCCTCGGGGTGTATCCGCATCCCCAGCGGTGACTCCCCCGGCCACAAATACGCCCACGGTCTCCTCCCCCGTGGCATCGGCCGGTGTGGTTGCCTCCCCCTCAAACATAGTTCCAACGGGCAATTCCGGGACGACAGCGGGATCCCTGCCTGCTGCCCAACCCCCGCAGCCTTCCCCGCCAGTCCTTCCCCATCCGCTCGCAATCACCGCGCAACCGCCGTTTTCCAATCCTACCACCGCCTCGAATACGCCCCCGGGTGGCTTGGTTCAGCCCCTTGTTTCCTCGGTCAATCCGATACGAACAGCGGCGGCGGGACCGCCAAGCCCGGCGATCTCCGCTTATAGCACAGAGAATTACGAGAAGTATTTGGGGCAGCCATTGACGGGGGGATCGCCACAGCCCAAGACGACTACATCCAGCCCGGTACCTGTGCCGCCCGGTCCAGCGTCGTTGGCGATCGTACCCCCGGCGTCCGCCGCTTCCCCTGTTTCTAGCCCGTTAGCGGTGGCGGTTCCCTCCGAGATAACTCCGCTGGGCCCCGTGCAGTTGCCGCCGGTAACTACCGGCGCGGCCACGCTTAACCCGCCGCGCAACAAACAAGAAGCCGCGGGAAGCCCCCAACATTTGGCCCTGGATGGATACTGCCCCGTGACCCTGCTGGACCATCGCAAACTAGGGTCCAAAGCCTGGGTCAAGGGAAATTTGGATTTTGGCGTTGTGCATCGGGGACGGACGTATCTCTTTGCCGGAAAAGAGCAACAGCAAAAATTCTTGCTGAGTCCCGATAAATATAGCCCCGCGCTTTATGGACATGATCCCGTCTATTTGGCTCAACAAGGGCATTATGTGTTGGGTAAGCGCGAATATGGCTTATGCGTCGGCGAGCGGATGTTCTTGTTTGCCAATGCCGCGTCGCTCAAGGAATTTCAAACCCATCAAGAGCAGTATCTGACACTAGCGCGGCAGGCGGAATTGCCCGCAGGCACCAGCTTGCGATGATGAAATCACATTTGTCGAGAACGCCGCTCATCAGGAATTCATGAACGGGGCGGCTCGCTGGCACCCACTCGACCCGTCCGGGGGTCTATTCTATAATCGCGGCATGCCGCCGGTTGTTTCCGCAGCCAATCTGACCAAGACCTACACCGTGGCCGTCAAACAAAGCGGTTTTTGGGGGGCGGTGCGCGGATTGTGGCGACCCGAAAAGCGCGCCGTGGACGCCGTGCGGGGCATTGACCTGCATATCGAACGCGGGGAGTTTGTCGCGTTTCTCGGCCCAAATGGCGCGGGAAAAACCACCACCCTCAAGCTGCTGTCGGGTATCATCACCCCCAGCGCGGGAACCGCGCAGGTCCTCGGTCATGTCCCCTGGCTGCGCGAAAATCCGTTCCGCCGCCGTTTTGCCCTGGTCATGGGCCAGAAAAACCAGCTCTGGTGGGACTTGGCCGCCCAGGAATCTTTCCGCCTGCATCAAGAAATTTACAATATCCCGCCGGTTGATTATCAACGCAATCTCGACGAACTTGTCGAACTCTTGGGCGTGGGAAAATTGCTCACCCGGCCCGTGCGCGAACTGTCGCTGGGCGAGCGGATGAAAATGGAACTGATCGCGTCACTGTTGCATTCGCCCGAGGTATTATTTTTGGATGAGCCGACGATCGGCCTGGATGTCGTGGCGCAGCACAATATTCAACAATTTTTAAAGCGGTATCAACAAGAGCGGGGCATCACGATTTTGTTGACCAGCCATTATATGAAGGATATCGCGGCGCTCTGCCGCCGGGTGATTATCATCGCCCAGGGAAAGATCATTCATGATGGATCGCTGGCGGACATCGTGGAAACATTTAGCGGGCACAAGCTGGTGACGCTGGAACTGGCGGAAGAACCGGCCACGGCGCGGCTGGCGGAATATGGCGAGGTGCAGGAGCTGAGAATGCCGATGGCCCGCTTAAAAATTCCCCGCGACGAAGTCCCCGCCCGGTTGGCGAAATTATTGTCGGAATTGCGGGTGGCGGATGTCAGCGTGGAGGATCCGCCGCTCGAGGATGTGATCGCGCTGGTCTTTGCCCAGGCAGAGGCGGAAGGGGGTTAGCGCCGACCAGCGCGCGAAAAAAAGGGGGCATCCGCGACGACTGGTCCTGCTTTTTATTGTTTTGGACTGGAAAACCACGCATGGCAAGATTTGGCTTGTCAGGCGGAGCACCCCGCCCCTAAAATTCAGGGGCAGCATACTTTTATAATAGGCTGGATATGCCCCGCAAAATCATCATCGACGTCGATCCGGGAATCGATGGCGCCGTGGCCCTGGCGCTCGCGCTGTTTGACCCGCGACTAGAAGTCGTGGCGGTCACCGCGACAGGGGGGCGGGTTTCGTCCGCGCAAGCCACCAAAAACGTGCAGACGATCATTGAAACGCTGGATCCCCCCCGCTGGCCGCGGATCGGCGCGGCGTACGTCGATCAACTGACCTCGGGTGATGCCGCCCGTCTGCACGGCGCTGACGGCCTGGGAAACGCCGACCTGCCCAGCGTCGGCCTGGCCAAGCTGCTATCCGCCGAAAAGCTGCTGGTCGAAACGGTGCGGGAAAATCCCGAGGATATCACGCTGGTCGCGCTGGGCCCCTTGACCAATGTGGCGCGGGCGATGCATCTGGACCACCATTGGCAAAGCCAGGTCGGTCGGGTGTTGATTAGCGGCGGGGCCTTTTTTGGACCGGGAGATGTCACGCCCGCCGCGGAGTTGAGCTTTTATAATGATCCGTTTGCGGCGCGGCAAACCGTTAAATCTCCTATGACCAAGACGCTGCTTCCGGCCGATGTGGCGCGGCAGCTCAGTTTCAGCTTTGCGATTATCGACCAGTTACCGGCGGAAACTACCCGCGTGGGCAAATTTCTGAGAAAAATCATCCCCTATGCCATGCGGGCCCAACGACAAGAACTGGGACGCGAGGATCTAGAATTAAACTCTGTCGCGGCGATCGTGGCTCTAACCAATCCCGAACTGTTCGAGACGCAAGAGCACGCCATCGATGTGGAAACAGAGGGAACGCTTGCATTAGGGGCATTGATCGCCGATCGCCGGAATGTCCGCGAGTGGCGCAATAATGCCGAAGTGATTGTATCATTGGACGCCGCTGCGGTGCGTGATTGTGTGCTGCGGGGATTGGCCTTGGCCACGGCATAAATCTTGGACGCGTTCGAACGAATCAATGGGGGCTAGTATTTTGTAAAGGGACGAAAAATTGATCATTAATACACTTTCTAGCTAAATGTAGCGCAACTAGCAATTTATGAAGGCATGCAGTATTACTGGGTTATTTCCGCATGACGCAACCGCGTTGTGGTAGAATTTTTTGGCTTGCGGTATTCCCAGGGTAGC
>JANRLT010000038.1 GCA_033762255.1 Pirellulales bacterium
GCAGGGTGGCATCGCGGTGGTGTCGCAGGGCACCCGCGGCTATGCGGTGATCGACGCCGGGTTGGTCGGAGCGCCAGCCGGTTTTGGCTTTGCCGGCAAGATCGGCGGCAATGACTCGAGCGGCACGTTCGTCAACGAGGACACCGCCAACCAGATCGGCACCGACGCGGCTGGCAATATTTACGTGGCGGGAGTGTTGGCGCCAAGCGACTTTTCGGTCGATCTGGACGCCGGAATTGGCACCTATTTCACAGGCGCGGACTCGCTCCGCCAAACGGCCTACCTGGCCAAGTATACGCCCGCCGGCGCGCTCATCTGGGCACGGAACATTTACACCACTAACAGCGCGCCCACGGGGGCGTCCAACGCCGTGCGCGGGCTGGCGGTATCGCCTAGCGGCGTGGTCACGGTCGCCGGATGGGTAAATCCCGGTCTGACGTACGACTTTGGGACCACGTTTGACGGCAAGCCCAACACGCTCGCTTATTTCACCTACAACCACGGTTTTGTGTCGCAATTTGACGCCGATGGCCGAGTGCTGTGGACACGGCACATCAATGGCACCGGAAACAATGCGATCATTGATCTGGCGCAGGCGGGAGACGGCTCGATTTATATCACGGGAAGCTTTTTCTCGACCGCCACCTTTAATAGTCCCGGGGTCGGGTTGCTACGCGGCGCGTTCCCCGGCTCGGATTTGTTTGTGGCTAAATATGACGCGAGCGGCAATTTCCAATGGGTGCAGACGATCGGCAGCCCCACTGGTTCCGAAGACGGCCGCACACTGGCCATCGCGCCCAACGGCGATGTGATCGTCGGCGGGGCGTATAACATAATTTCGAGTCCCACGCGGGCACAATCGTTCCTGGGCCGCTGGACAGCGACAGGCACTCCGCTCTGGCAGCGCACCTGGGGGAGCGCAACTGGCTTTGATCAGGTCAACGACGTGGCTCTTTCGCCGGACGGCGCGGCGATTTATCTGACGGGCCGCTTCTCCGGGGGGGCGACCTTTACACCCGCGGCGGGCACGATCCAGCTTACCGCCACTGGTCCGCAGGACGCCTATCTGGCCATGGCCGATTCGGCGGGGACGTTCCAGTGGGCGCATCGCTTCGGCGGGAACGATGTCTCCGAAGGACAGGCCGTGTCAGCGCTCCCCTCGGGCGAGATCCTCTTCGGCGGTTACATCAGCGGCAATAATTCGGTCGATTTTGATCCCGGCGCGGGGAGCACCCTGCTTTCGCCTAATGGTTATTATGAAGGGTTTGTGGGTCAGTACACGCCGGCAGGCGCGTTAACCATGGCGTTTCCCGTGGGTGGTCCGCAACCCTTCCGTCGCGATCGTGTCAACGCTATCCATGCCACCGCCGATGGCGGATACATCATCGGCGGCAGCTTTGCCGCGGACGTGGGCAACACGGTCCGCTTTCACGCGGCGGGAACAACGGCGATCACGTCGGCCGCGGCGAATATTGACAGCTTTTTTGCCAAGACCTATCCGGCCACCTTGCCGCCCGCACCCCTAGCCACCGTGCGGCAACAGTTTTTGGCCAAAGGAGGGGGAGCCATCTATGGCAAGAAATTCCACGACCTGGATGGCGACAATAGCTTCGGAGGGCTCGACGTTGGTGTCGAAGGATGGACGATTTATCTGGACATCAATCACGATGGAGTGGCGGATCGCACGACACTGACCGACCGCAACGGCGACTATTCATTTACGGATCTGACGATTAACTCGCTGCCGTACACCGTGTGGGAAGGGAACAATCCCGCGTGGACCCCCACGGACCTGTTTGGCACGATTGTCTCCGTCGCGGTGGACCAGGTCAACCCGGTTCGGACCGTCGACTTTGCCAATCAGCGGCGGGTGCGTATCCTGGCCAGCGATGAACTGTTTGCTCCATTGTTGGGTCCAGTTGCCGAAGGCGCGTCGATTTTTTTACAGGCCGAACTTGACCCGGCCTTGACCAATGTGTCCTACCTTTGGTCGATCGATCCGCAGTTGACGGTGGAAAACAACATTCCCGTCAATTCCCCCAGCGGTTTTGCCAGGCTGCTGGACGAGGGGACATATCGAGTCACACTATTTGTCAGCAGCAGCCAGGGATTGTTTACCGATACGTTCGACCTGTTTGCATTCAATGTCCCGCCGCAAGTGGCCCTCTTGCAACCCAGTCTGTCGGTCGTCGAAGGCTCCATCCTCGACACGTCCACCGTTTTTGCGGCCACAGACGACTCCCTCGATCAGACGTACTATGACTGGGACTTTAATGGCGACGGATTGTACGATCTGACAACAACCGAAATCACCACGTTCTTTAATTGGGGGCAACTGCGGACGGCCGGAGTGGTCGATGGTCCCGGGATTTTTCCCCTCCAGGTTCGCGCTTACGACGAAGATATTCTCGCGCTCGGCCCGGCGGCCGTGGCCTCGCTCGTTCCCGTCATCGTTCCGCTTAACGTTCTTAACGCCCCTCCCATCGCCGACGCCGGCGGTGCCTATCGGGTTGACGAAGGCCTCGGGGCGCAATTGAGCGCGGCGGCCAGCTACGATCCCGCGGGACCCAGCGATACGCTGAGCTATGCCTGGGATTTGGACAATGATGGCCAGTACGACGATGCCAGTGGTGTGACGGTGAACTTTAGCTCCGCCCAGTTGAACGCTCTGGGCTTGAATGACAGCGGTCAAGTACTTACGGTTTTTCTGCGCGTGACGGACAAGGATGGCGGCCAAGGGTTTGCCTCGGCCACCGTCGAGCTGGACAACGTGGCCCCGCGGGTCGACGCGCTCGGCGACGCCTTGACCGTGGAAGAGGGCACGACGGTCGCCTTTGACGGCGCTTTCACCGATCCCGGCGCGTCCGACGATTGGAGCTTTAACTGGACGGTCGTCCACAATGGAGCGACCATTGCCACAGGGACGGCGCAGGCTTTCAGCTTTGTGCCGCCGGATCAGGGCAGCTATTTGGTCTCCTATACCGTCACCGACGATGAACTGGGCATAAACTTTTCCCAGTTGACGGTCACCGCCGTAAATCGCGTCCCCATTGGCATCGTGGTCGCGACTGCCAGCGCCCCCGAAGGTCCGCTGACATTCAATATGGCTAACTTGCAGGACGGCCCGGCCGATCTGGCCGCCGGGTTGCGCTACAGCTACGATTTTACCAATGACGGCACGTTTGAGATCGTTGACAGTTTGACCCCCGCGGCCACTTTCAGTCCGCCGGATCAGGGGGACTACACCATTCGCGTGCGGATTACAGATAAGGACAACGCGACGCGGATCGTCACCACCAACTACAACGTGACCAATGCTCCGCCAACGGCCGTTTTGGGACTCAATCTTGGCGGCGTGATCAGCGAAGGCGCGGCTGGCCTGCAGTTGCGCTTTACTGGGGCAAGCGACCCGTCGAGCGCCGACACGGCCGCGGGTTTTCGCTATAGTTACGATCTCGATGGCAACGGGACATTTGATCCCGGGTTGATCGATCTGGCGGGTGTTTCGGCTCAGCCCCTGGGCGTACCCCAGGAAGGGCAGTTTTTGGCCCGCGCGCGTATTACTGATAAGGACGGCGGCTTTAGGGATTACTCGCTGAACTACATCGTGGCGAATGCTCCCCCCGCGGGCGTGACCGCGAGCGGAGCGACCACCGTCTCCGAAGGGCAAACCTGGATTCTGACCGGCGGCTTTATTGATCCAGGCGCCGATCAATGGCTAGCGACGGCCCAAGTGACCAAAACGGGAGTCCCCGGCGACCCGGGTTATACCGTGCCGGTCGTCGTGAACCAGGTGGCCAAGACTTATCGCCTGGAACATGTCTTTGCCACCGATGTCGCGGCGGGATACGACGTCCGCGTGACTGTCTCGGATGGCGTCGCAAGCGGGCAGTCCCAGTTGTTTCATGTCAATGTCACAAATATTCTGCCAGTAATCGACGCCCAGGCCGCGACAATCATCAATCGCAGCGTACCCTTCGCGCGGACGATCGGCTTTGCGGATCCCGGCGCCGACGCGTGGCGGTATAGTGTCAACTATGACTATTTGAATAACCCCACGGCGTTTTCGGCGTGGACCTCGACCGACGACCCCGCTGATCCCGCGGATAGTCCAAAAACGTTTGACCTTGGCCACTTGTATGCGGCGCCTGGCGAGTATCGCGTCCGCGTGCGCGTTACGGACCAGGCCGGCGTGAATCCGGCGACATTTGTTGCGGCGGAATTCATCGTGACCGTCACGGCCAACGACCCCCCGACCGTTGCCGCGCCGATTCTGGATTTGGCGCTGCAACAGGGATCGACGCCCACATACGCCAATTATGCCTACCTGCGGCAGGTCTTTGCCGATATAGACGATTTGGGCGAGGATCTGGTGTTCACTGTCCAGGCCAATACCAATCCCAGCCTGGTCAGCGTGTCCATCGACCCGCTCGACGATTCGCTCGATTTGTCGTTCTTGGCTGGCCAGAACGGGACGGCGACAATCACCGTGCGCGCGGCCAACCCGCACACGCCAGGCAACTTTGTTACCGACACGTTCGTCGTCACGATTTCCTCTATGTCCGGCACTCCGGTCCCTGCATCCGGCCTGTCCGCCACGCCCACGGCCGCTAATAAAATCCAGCTAACCTGGAGCGACAACGCGGCGAACGAAACCGGCTACCGCGTCGAGCGTTCCACCGCCGGCCCCGGCGGGCCATTCACGACCATCGCCACGCTGCCGGCCAACACGACCAGCTTTACCAATTCGCAACTCCAGTCGTACATCAACTACACGTACCGCGTGGTGGCGACCGGCGGCAGTGATTCTTCTCCCAGTAACACCGCCGCCGCCAGCACCACCTTGGAGCTGATCATCGGCGCCAATGCCGCCGACACGTACCGCGTTCGCCGGGTTGGCAGCTTACTGGAAGTTTACGAAAACACGCTTCCCGGACCGGGCATCGCGCCCGATTATTCCGCCGAATTGGCCGCGATGAACACCGGTCTGCTCACGTTCAACACGCTTGGCGGGGGCGACCAGTTGTTCATCGACTCCAACGGCGCGGCAAACTTTGGCGCGCTGCGCTTTGTGTTTAACGCGGGAAGTGGCGCCAACACCCTGCAAATCACCGCCGGCACGGCCCGCGTTGATAGTACGGCAATTGGCGGCACGCTCGACACCACCATCCAGGCGAACGCCACCCTGCTGACCGCCGGTCTGCGGCAGCGCCACCTGACACTGACCGGCTCCAACGCCACCGCCCGCATCCTGCCCAATGGGGCCGCGGCGGGCCTGGTCGTCCTCACGGGTAACTTAAATATCGCCAACGATGCGGTGCTGGACCTCAACGATAACGACCTGGTCCTGTTTTATGATCCGCTCTTGCCCAGCCCCATCGACGTCATCACCGGCTACGTGGACAACTATTACAGCTTTGGCTCGGTTCCCGGCGGCGGCGTGCCGGTCATCGGCAGCACCGAGGTGGACAACGCCAGCGGCTCGCGGCTGATTATTCCCGTCGACAACATCAACAGCCAGTTTGGCGATATTAATAACCCGTTCTACGATCTGGTGCTGGGTGACAGCAACCTGGGGACCGGCTTTAACCAGGTCATCGTCCGCTTTACCTATCCGGGAGATTACAACCTTGACGGCCAGGTCGATGGCAGCGACTACACGGTTGTGGACTCATTCCTGGGCACGCCCACGCCCGGATTGTCGGCGGGCTGGACCTTGGGGGACGGGGACTTTGACGGCGTGGTCACCCCCGCGGATTATTTGCCGATTGATTCGAACTTTGGCTCGGGGGTGGGGAATCCGCTGGCGGTGCTGGAATTGCAGCCCCTGGGCCAGCTTTTTGCCGAAGAGCTCTTTGCCCAGGAGCAGGATTGGCAAGCCGAAAACCGAGAGACGATGGTGGAGATGTTGGCGGGGGCGGTTTGGCAGGCCGCAAATACCCAGGATAAATCAATTTCCAACCGTCGCTGGGGTCATAAGACTATCGCCGACATGCGGGATTGAACTTATACAACTGTCAATCATTCGCCATGAATCCCCGTCTATCAACTGCTCACCAAAGATTACATCCTGCCCGCCTCGGTTGCCGGCACCCTCCTTTAACCATGTCTTACCCCAGCATCCGCTCTAGCGCTCCCAACGCCACCGGCCAGTCCGGCCGCATGGCGATGTAGGTTTGCCACCAGTTCCACAGCGTCGCGCTTTGCTCCTCCATTTGCGCGGTATCCGACGTTAGTGCCAACGCGGGGGGCAGCCAGTGCCGCGCCGCCAGTTCCACGCTTTCAGCCGTGCATTCGGCCTGTTCCAGTTCCGCCGCCACCGCCAGCGCCACCGGCACTAACGCCCAGGCACCCACGGCGTTCGCCCGCGCGGGGGGCAGGTCCCCCGCCAACAGAGGAAGATCCAGGTTTAACTGGAGCGCCAGCCACAACAGACGCGTTACCTCGGGCAGCTTGGGCAGGGGATTGGCCAGCATCCCTTCCCAGACGACCGCGTTTGCCATCGGGTAGGCCCGCCCGCCCCCCCCGGACACCGGTTGCACCACCAGCACCTTGCACGTGGGGGGAATCAACCGGGGATCGGCCAGCCCCCCCACGGTGCGCAGCAGTCCCGGGCCGATCGCCTCCCATATTTCACGGATGGGCAACACGCGCAAGGGGAGTTCCGCCGCCAGTTGCGGGTAGGCCGCGTTATAACCGCGCGTCACCGCGGACAGTTCCTGCGTCCAGCGCAATTGCCGGATCGCCGCTTTTTCCGGGGGAAAAAGCTTGGCTAACAGCGCCTCGGCCAGCAGCCGCGGCGTGTCATATTCGGCGGAAAGCGGCACCAAATGGGTGTACACCCGCGCTGGCGGCAGGCGCTGTGATTGTAAAAATGCCTGCCACGTGGCGGCCAGCGGCAACAGTTCCGCCGGTACCGCCATTCCCGCCGGTACCGCGATTCCCTCCATGCCTGACGATTCCACCGAGAGCGGGGGTAATTGGGCCAGCCAATGCCAGGCGCTGGTCGCGACTTTGGGAATCCAGTGAACTTGCATGGGTAAAAGGGCTCTTATGCTAAGGGGGTGCAAAAAAGCGTGAAAAATTCTGCGGTTGCAGCGCGGCGGAGGATGTGCGATATTAGTTGACTGATCTTAACCCATTCCGGAGTGTGGCGCAATCTGGCTAGCGCGTCTGCATGGGGTGCAGAAGGTTGCAGGTTCGAATCCTGTCACTCCGAATTTTCTAGTTTCTTGGTCACTACCGCCCTCCGCTCGGCACACTTAGTGCCGTGCTCGGTTGCTGGTTGCAGGTTCGAATCCTGTCACTCCGATTCGCTTCGCGAATAGAGAGGAGAGCGGTGAAAGTAGTAAGGAGAAATGGTGCAGGTAGCCGCTCTCCTCGGTCTCCTTTCCACTCTCTCCTTTCAAGCTTTCGTTCGCGAAAAGACTGCTTTACTGTTACTCCATTGCTCTCTAATTTGTTTGAATGGCGTTTGCTTTTGAAAAACTGCTGGTCTATCAAAAGTCAATAGACTTTGCTGATACTATTTGCGAACTGACAGAGCAATTTCCTCCAGGTTATGGCTTTCTTGTTAATCAACTGAACCGCGCGGCTTTGTCTATCGCCGCCAATATCACCGAGGGAAATGGG
This sequence comes from Pirellulales bacterium, assembly GCA_033762255.1. Taxonomy (NCBI): domain Bacteria; kingdom Pseudomonadati; phylum Planctomycetota; class Planctomycetia; order Pirellulales; species Pirellulales bacterium. The sequence continues at coordinate 7,633 of JANRLT010000038.1, forward strand.
CGCTTTACCAAACCCGATCGCAAAAATTTTTTTGGTATTGCGCGTGGTTCGGTACAGGAATGCGTTCCGCTGCTTGAGTTAGCTGTTCGTCGACGACATGTGACCAGTGAAATTCATGTGCAACTCAAGTCCAAATTGGAAGAAATTGCCCGGATGTTGTCGGGATTAATCAATGGACTTGAAAATCGTGAAACCTGATTCGCTCTATCGTATCAAAAAATAGTAAATTTCAGTAAACAAATTGCCTATTTACTTTGCTTTCAATGCCTTTGCGTATCACAAAAACAACTTGATTTTTAGCTATCCCCCCCGGCCTAAAATGGCACGGCCGAACGGATGCGAACTTCTTTTCCATTGGCCGGATGGACAAACGCCAGCTCCGCCGCGTGTAGCAGCAACCGCGCACTCGCCACGGCGATCTTCGCCGGGGCGTACAGTTCATCACCTATTATCGGGTGTCCAATCTCCGCCAGATGCACCCGTAGTTGATGCGTCCGCCCCGTTACGGGTCGCAGCTCTAATCGCGTAGTGACTTCTTCCCCTTGCGGGTTCGCGCACGCCTCATGCCCAACTGCGTGAAATTCTTCACGCACTTTTGGCAACTCTTCTAAAGCTGCTCCATTTTCCACTTCCATTCCCCACACCCACCAGTACGTGGTACTTGGCTTGCCCAATGCCCGGTCCACCTTTTGGCGGGGGCGGTTGGGCCAGTCCTTCATCAAGGGGAGCTCGATGCATCCCGCGCTGGCGGCTGGTCGTCCGGCCACCACCGCCACATATCGTTTTTCGACCCGCCGCGCGGCAAAGAGGGCGTTCATTTGCCGGTGCATCTCCGCCGTCCGGGCAAACAGCATCACCCCCGACGTCCCTTGGTCGAGTCGATGCACGGGTAAGGCCCCCGGCCAGGCCGTTTGGACATCTGTCGCCAGATTCAGGGCATTTTGCGGACCCCGCCCGATAACGGCCAGCATTCCACTGGGCTTTTCGACCGCAATCAGCCAGTCATCCTGGTAGTGGATTTGCATGGGCGAATGTTGTAAATGTTGCGGAACTTACAAAAGTTCCGTGGGTGAATTCCTGGCCAACGCCTCGGAATTCTTGCGAATTCCGCTACGGGTAACGCCGGAATTCTAACGAATTCCGCTACGGTTCCCTGCTTCCGTAGCGGAACTTGCTAAAAGTTCCGTGTTCCGTGGGCAAACGGGTTCAGCATTGTCCTTTCGGGGGATGCGGTACCAGGCCGCAGCCTCTATTAGCCCCAAAATGTGGCGGATTTTACGCAATCGGCATTTTCGGGTCTTTTTCAATTGAATTGCCTTGAACGACGATTCAGGATATAAATAGTAATGCCTGAATCCACCTCTTTGTAGGTGGCCAGTGGGCAACTTGTAGGCGGCGACTGTGTCACTTGTAAGAGGGTCACTTGTAGGAGGCTACTCTGTCGCCGAATAGGTTTGCTGTCGCCTCAGGGGCGGATGCGGCACATACAACCGTGGGTGGGTCATATAACTAGCCGCTCGAATTCTCGAATTGGGCTTTGTACGGGGGGAAAGTACCTTTGAGTAGTGATCCAAAGCACTCACGCGCGCTATCAGCTTTGGCTGTTACCCAGATGATTGCTACGACGCATCCTCAGGGATGGTTGCTGGGGGGAGTGTTGCTGGGGTCGTTGCTCTTGCTGACCGGTGGTTGCGGCGGCGGGGGACCGACCCAAGAGGTTATTGACGAACAGCGTCTCAAGCCCCTGGTGCTGCTGTATGGGATGTACCCAGCCTCCAATGGTGGCAGGCAGCCCGCGAACGAGGCGGACTTAAAGAAATACGTGGCGACGCGGCAGGATTTGTTGGATCGCTTTCGCACGACGGCCGATCAAATTTTCCTTTCGCCGCGCGATGGCAAACCGTATAAAATTTATTATGGCTTGCCGGACGGCTATGATGGCGTGATGATTCACGAACAAGAGGGGAAAAACGGCCTGCGGCTGGTGGGTTATTTTCGCGGCGGGGTGGCCACACTGCCCGATGAGGAATTTGCCAAGCTGAAGCTGCCGGGAAAATAACCCTGCGTCAGATTTTTTTGCTGGCGACGAAAAGTTGCGACGGGTAAGATTACATCAATCAGCCGTCGGGCGCTCGCCCCGGTTGTAAAAGAGAGATTTGCCCTAATTTGATCAGCCTTGGGCGCTAGCCCCGGTTGATGCCAAGATAGTTTGTCAAAGACAGATCAGTCGCCGGGGGTATTGGTATTATTGGGGGGTGCCAGCGTTCGCTGGCGCGATATTTGCGGATAATTGGTTGCATGCGGGGGGCGTTGTTTGCATGCTGGGTTTGGGGGCACGGTGCTATTTAGCGGCACGGTGCTATTTAGCGGCACGGTGTGGTTTTGGTAGGGACATAGTGGATACAACCGGGCATTCGCCTCACTCTTCTTCTCCGACAGAGGTTTTATCATGAAACGGAAAGTTACGCTGCAACCGAACCGGGCTGCTGGTTTGGGCAAAGCCGGGTTCACCCTAGTCGAGCTGTTGGTCGTGATCGCGATCATCGGCATTTTGGTCGCGCTTTTGTTGCCCGCCATTCAAATGGCCCGGCAAGCGGCCCTGCGGACCCAGTGCCGCAACAATCTGCGCCAGGACGCGATCGCGGTGCAGAATTATTTGGACTCTAACAAGGCGTTTCCTCATAGCGGGACCAAGCCTTGGCCAGTTCGAGGTGAAAACAAAAGTTGGGCATTTTTGATTTTGCCGTACTTGGAAGAAACCGCCGCTTACAAACTGGTTACAGGTAATCAACCCTATTCAAGAATCGTTCAGGGAAATACCCAACTGGTCAAAAAAACGATTCCGGGCTACATTTGCCCGACTCGCCGCCCATCAACCTACCGAGTTGATCAGCAAACGATTTTGATGGACTACTGTGCTGTTACGCCGGGCGCGTTTGCCGCCAATGGCAATGTGACATTCAATGAAAATGATTATTGGCAAGGCGATATTTGGGCTCCTTCCAAAGCCACCAAGCATAATGGGATTTTTAATCGAAAAGTGGGTAAAGCCAGCAATAATTATGAAGACTTTACAGAGCTTTTCAATAAACCTTTTAAGGTTAAAAATGTTAGCGATGGTTTGTCAAAAACCCTCATGATTAGTGAAAAGCGGATGTTTGTTAATACATATGACGTAGGAGAATGGTACGATGACCAAGGCTGGGCGGATGGCTGGGATCCGGATGTGCTGCGGAGCACGGCCTTACCACCGGAACCAGATCTTGGCTCTTTGGGAAATCGAGACAATCGAACGGAAGGTTTTAGAATTGGTTCCGCCCATGTGCAAAATTTCAATGCTGTATTGGCTGATACAGCTACTGTTGGAATTTCTTACGAGATTGATGTGAAGGTGTTTAATCGTTTGGGCGATCGTCGCGACGGGCAGACGATTCCCTCTGGTTCGATTAGCAATTAAGCTGGATTGCGTGACAGTTCAACCGTTCTCATGGCGGCGTTTTCCCAACGCCGCCATTTTTTTGTGCACAAGGGTATTTACCGCGTTGCGGTTGAATGCGCCTGCCATAACCGCTTTGCGATAATAAACGCCTGCCACTCGCTATATGACCATTGATTCTTACCGCGAAGCGGTTGCGTAATATAGCCCAGGGTTGGAGCGCAGCGACTACCCTGGGAAACCGTCCTGCGTGAATTTCCTACCGCGTAGCGGTTGCGTAACCGCGTTGCGGTAAATATTCTTAAAATGCTTTGTCTCCAGGGTAACCGCTGACGCGGTAACCCTGGGCTGCGATCCATAACCGCGTTGCGGTAGAAACACGCCTGCCAATCGTCATTTAATCATTGATTCCTACCGCGAAGCGGTTCCGTAACATAGCCCAGGGTTGGAGCGCAGCGACTACCCTGGGAAACCGTCCCGCGCGAATTTCCTACCGCGCAGCGGTTGCGTAACCGCGTTGCGGTAAATATTCTTAAAATGCTTTGTTCCCAGGGTAACCGCTGCGCGGTAACCCTGGGCTGCGATCCATAACCGCGTTGCGGTAGAATGCAATACGTTTCACGTAGCGACCCACGACCCACGTCCCGCGTTCCTCCGTTCCCCTGCCCCACCGCAACTCGCAATTACAGAATCCCTCACCCCGGCCCTCTCCCGAAATGGGGTTTGTACAAAAGAGAACGCCGCAATCGGGAGAGGGAGTTGAATTCACCCCGCAACCTACGTCCCGCACCCCGCACCCCGCACCCCACGCCCCGCACCCCACGACCCGCGACCCACGACCCACGTCCCACGTCCCGCAACCCACGTCCCGCAACCCGCGCCCC
>JANRLT010000039.1 GCA_033762255.1 Pirellulales bacterium
CAGATGCCGCCGCACGATCTCGGCTTTTTGTTGCGGATTAAAATGCCGCCGGGTCTTGCTTTCGCTCATGGATCATTCCTCCAGTTAGGGTTATATTAACCCAACCAGCGGCGTTGTCCAATTTCGGCTGAGGCAGAACAGGGGAGCTAGGTTAGAGTGGAATCGGCAAGCGTTGGCGTTGAAAGCGATTCGCGATTCACAGTTGGACCTCTGTACAAACAAGCAAGACCGTATCAAGGCTTGGAAAGAGTATATTCAAGCCATGGAAAGCACATTGGAAAGAATATTTGCATTACGAGAAGAGCAATCCAAAGGTGGAGAAGAGTATTACTACCAGAATTTCCGATACTTAGTTTTGGATGCAAAATGTCAACTACATCTGTTGGAAAATTCGTCAGATTGAGTTTCCTACAAAAACATAATTCTCTTAGTTCTGTGATGTATGGATGAATTGAGACTGGTATTGTTTCTGTGCAGTTTCATGATGGTGCATTTCGGGGTCGGGAGTCTGACGCGGTGAAAACGCATTTAGCAAAGCGACGTGTTCGCGGAAGACTCCCGACCCCCTGTGCCTCAATATTTTCCAAGGATTGGCATGGATGAAACGTGGTTCGGGCTTAAGCCCGTAACCCCAATAGTTTTACTTTAATTAGATTTCCTAGGGCGACGCTGCGCTTGCCCTAGGCTGGGATAGGTTGGGCTTTCAGCCCACAGAAGAAATAGCGATGGATACATTCCAACACGCACAATATAAATTCTTCCCCCTCCGTTTCCTCCTGTTCTATTCACGACCGTGCCTCTCTCTCTTGCGCAGGTGCCACGGGCGGGGGAGGCGGCGGCGCGACCTTGACTGCCTCCAAATCATTCCCGCCCACGGCGATCTTCACCCGGAATTGCCCTTTCGGCCAGTGGGGCATGTTCAAATAACCAAAGTGTGGATGCCAGACACGGAACGTCCATTCGCCCGGCGGGAGGCCGGTTAATTCAAAATCGCCACTAGCATCGGTGATCGCGGCCAAGGGGTGATTCCCCACATACAGATAGCTTTTCGCCCAGGGATAGACGCTGCTATTGACCAGGATGGGCAAATCCCGTTTCTCGGGTTTGAGCGGGACGACCAGCGACTTCCCGGGCAATAGCATGACATTGATATCGTTCTCTTGCCCCTGCAACCGAAAATTGGTCGCGTAACGGTCGTTATTGCGAAGGAGCAGCGTCCGGCCCACATCCGTGGCCAATAACCGAGGAGCAAAGTTGCCATTCTCATAGATGATCTCCGCCGGTGGATGGGGGAGGGTCTTATCCGTGGGGGGCGGGGTGGGAAAGTTGGCATCGTGAACCGTGATCAACACGTCCCTCAGACCACCCGTTGGGCTAACAACCACCGACTCATCCCGCAGGTTCAAGCTAGCGTAATACCGCAAGTCGGCCCGGTCGGATTGGGCCAGGTTGGCGGCGATGAGCGGCTGGGGGGGTGGCGGCGTGCCATCAAAAATCAGCCTCCCCCGTAATGTTCCCGTTTTGACAGGCTGGTCCGCGGATTCCGCTGGCGACGTGACGACGGCTGCTAGCAACGGGGGTTGCGTGGCGGGTTTGGGGGCTATGAATGGTGCACGGGGTTGCGGAGCTGGCGGGGATTGGTTTTCCGGGAGTTCGCCTCCCGGCCCAACTGTGGGGAAGGAACTCTGAAAGCAAAACATCAAAAGAACGACCAATCCTCGACAATTCATCAATCTATTTTTCATGGCAAGCATCCGAAAACAGGTCCGCGGACCGGGATCAGACGTGAATTTGTACAGAAGGAACGCTTTTGAATTTAGCCGACAAACTCAGAAATTTATTGTCACGAGTTTGTCAGTACCTATCAAAATTCCTATTAGATGAAAAAGTCAACTTTGGCCATGTTTCGGCCCAGATTCCAGTAATCCCAAAGCAATCTGTTGCCTTGGGGGCTTTAGGCAAGATGTTACACCCGTGTCGAATAAACCGTGCCAGAGCTTTTTTCTCGACCGATAATCTGTGACAGATAGGCTATGGTGTGCTGTTACAACGATGCTAGCGACGGGGAGCGCGTATTCACCTAGCATCCAACTGGGAATAACTTGTTTGCCAATTCGGCAGGTAACCGACACAGCAAACTTTGATCGCACAGAGGCAGGAACGTATGAAACGGTTATGGCGGATAGCAATTCTTTGGTCGATTGGCATCGGTGGATGTAACTTGGCAGTTGCGTTGGCTAACGAGCCAACACAGTCCGCGCATCCCCGCGAACTTCAACCCGCGCAGCAAGCCGCGCATCCCTTGGCACTTACCGCCGAGATGCCCCGTGGTCTCGATCCTGTCTTGCAGGCCACGTATTTGTTGGGCAAGCCCCAATGGAAAGCTCCGGCAGTGCGGGGACCGGTGGCCCCCCCCGCGGGATTAGCCCCCGCCAGGGATCCAGCCCCCCCGCAATCATCATCAGTATCACCAAATACCGGCCCGACAGCCAACAGCCGTGGCGAGTCTGGCGTGACTGCCCCGCTGGTTAGTGTCTTGCAAAATTCGTCCAAAGGTAATTCGTCCGCTTCCATCCCGGTTGAATTGACCGAGGCATCGCGGGATAACGGGAATTCCGGGCCTCTGTCAAACTCCCCTGACCCCCGCTTGTCTAAAATTACCATTACAGAATCAGCGTTAGCGGGCGAAGAATATACAGAACCTGCCCCGCAAGCCATCCCCTCCGATCCGCCCGCGTTGCACCCTGAAGAAACCACCACGGAATCTTATTCGACCTCCATCGCCAATGCCGAATCCACCCGCCAGACTCCCCAGCCCAGAATAGCCCTACGGGAGCAGCAATCTCCCCGGCCAGTCACTGCGCCCATGGAGAGCGACGCCACGGTGGAGGAGCCAGAACCGGAAGTTCCCGACAACACCCCAGCTCCAGAAGAAGTCATCACCGATGGGGTAATTTCCGACGCGGGAATTTCCAGTACCGAGGGGGAAGACTATCTCGCGGAGCAGGGGCCAGTCGGCACGGAAAATGGCGAATCTTTCCCGACCGAGACGATTCGGGAACGCTATCCCAATGCCATGATCAAGGTCGAACGGAATGTCACCCAGGACGCCGAGGGAAATTTTATCAATCATGGGCCGTTTGTGCAGTTTGACGAACGGGGGCGCATGACGGGTGGCGGGGAATACAATTTTGGTAAAAAGCAGGGCAAATGGACCCGTTCCTTTGCCATGAACGAAGGCCCCATGTTCAGCGGGCCGATGTTTAAGGAATTTACCGCGCCGTTTGTCAGTGAAGCCACCTTTGAAAACGATCAATTGCAGGGGACCTGGAAAATTAGCGACGCCAAAAATCGCAAAGTTTTGGAGTGGCAATTTGAAAATGGCAAATGCGCGGGAGTTAACACTTGGTACTTTCCCACGGGATTGGTCCGACGGGAAATTCCCTATAAGCATGGCGAGATTGACGGTGACGTCCTGGAATATGGTCGCGACGGGCAACTGGTCAAACGGGAAAGCTTTTTTCAAGGGCATAAACTCGCCCTGCAAACCGATTGGTACGAGCCGCATGTCAAACGGGCCGAAGGCTCCACCCTGATGTCCAAGGAAATCATTAAGCCAAATTTTGACTTTTGGAATGGCGTGGCCACCTTTACCGTGATTGGCAAAAGCGGTCAAAACCAACGGCATGGCCAATGGACCTGGTGGCACAAAAACGGCCAAAAGCAGATGGAGGGACGCTTTGAAAATGATCTCCCCTCGGGCCGTTTTACCTGGTGGTATGCCAATGGCCAAAAGCAAATCGAAGGGGACTACCTGGCGGGTAAACAACAGGGCAAATTCCAGTGGTGGCACGCCTCCGGCGGTAAAATGCTCGAGGGTGAATACCAAGCCGGCTTGCAAGTCAATCAATGGACCCGTTGGAACGAAGCGGGCAAAGTTTTGGAACTGGCCAAATACGACGAAACCGGTGAGCAAATTGACTTCAAACAATTTCCCGGAGAAGGGGGTACGGGGGCGGCGGCCAATAGCGCCCTGGCCAGCCAAGAACCCGCCAAAGTGCCCACGACAATCATTCCCCCCGGGACCGGTGTCGAACCGCAACCGCTGCCCCAGTCTGCCAACACTGCCCAGGTCAAGCCGCTAGCACCCTCCCGCGCTACCGCTAACGCCCGTGCCACGGCGCCCCCCGTCCAAAGGCGCGTGCGCCGCTAACCCCCCCGGACCACAATTGTGGACTGAGGGGAACAGGTCGCTAACAGCAAATTCTCTGGCTTTTAAAACAATTCCCCTTGTCGGAAGCGGGTTTCTGCGTCATCCTGCCATTCATGGAGCCAAATACCAGACGCACACTGGTCAATACACTATGGTTCGCCGTCTGCTGCGCGGTGGGATTAGCGGCGGATCTGGGGAGTAAAAGCTGGATTTTTGAGCGTTTGGGACACCCACCCCGCGACCGGATCGTCATTATTCCCAATTGGTTCAGCCTGACCACCGCCCTGAATGAAGGGGCTCTTTTTAGCATCGGCCAGGGATTTGCCTTGGGATTTGCTGCCCTCTCTTTTGTGGCGATGGCGGGGATTGGTTATTGGCTGTGGATTCGCGGGGGAATCGCCGATCGTCGCATGGCGATTATCCTGGGCTTTATCCTGGCGGGAATTACCGGCAATTTATATGATCGACTGGGATTGCCAGGACTTAAATGGAGTTTTCCCCCAGAACGCGCTGGCCAGCACGTTTTTGCCGTGCGCGACTGGCTGCTCTTTCGAATCGAGCACGAAGTCATCGTTTTTGAGCCAATTTTGCAGCGCGAAATACCAAAACAAGAAATTTTATTTGACTGGCCGGTTTTCAACTTGGCCGATGTGATGCTCGTCGTGGGTGCGGCCTCCCTATTTTTACTATCATTCTGGCCAGAGCCTAAAAAACCCGAGTAAATTGGACACCGAGGAATTATTTGGGGAATTTTCATCAGATCCTAACAATCTTTTTGACAAAACCGCTGATTGTGTATAGCATGGCTATTAATTGCGGTTTCACGCAGTACGTGAGTTCTTCACGTCATTGGCTTGCGTGCACACGATCGCCAACCTAGGGGGGAAAATAACTAGGTGAGGTGCGAGTGTGCGATTCAGCGCATGTAGAACATAGGACAGGGATCTGTGCTTTGTACAAGAATTTACCTTGGAACATGGCAAAAGATTTCAATGCGACTGAGATTATCAACTGGTGAACAGAAGTGGCAATCGGGGATAGTTCTACCAGTTCAGGGGATTCGTTAAAGCTTATTCGTCTTTGTCTCACCCACTCGATTTAATTCGAGAGGGGGGCTAAAGATGTATTGAGCCGGGGAAGGCGAATCGGCAACCTGCGAAATGTAAATATTTCGCATTGTGGGGGGATGCTATCGATGAAGCTTTCGCGCACGGTCAGTTATGCATTGCAGGCAACAATGCAGTTGGCAACCAGCAATAGCCAGCAACCGGTTCCTTGCAGCAAATTAGCCGCCGCGGGCAAAATGCCCGAGCGGTTTTTGCTGCAAATTTTGCGTAGTTTGGTGACTCACGGAGTGCTGCATTCAACTCGGGGCGTGGAGGGGGGCTACTCCCTCGAACGCAAACCCGAGGACATTTCGCTGCTGGATATTATTGAGGCTATTGACGGTCCGTTTCAGGCCAAAATGACCTGGGATGAGACCCTGCCCGATGAATCCCAGGTTCGCTTGCGGCGGGCGTTGTTTTCGGTGACAGAAGCCGCTCGTCGGCAACTGGAACAAGTCAAACTATCCCAGCTCATCGCCGCCGGCGGGGAGTTGGATTACTTGGCGACGCCAGTCGAAAAAGAAGAATTGATGCTGACGGCCATCTCCTAGGCTTGCGGGGTAGGGGGGCAATTTCGCAGCGCGGAGGGGGACCGGCTGTCTGGATTGCAGCATCAGTCTGTGGAATTTACTCAAATTGCGCAAGCAATCCCGCTCAACCGGAGAATCGCTTCTCCGGTTTTTTTTGCGCTAACAAATGCGCGGGTTTCGCCGTGGCTAACGTTAGTATTGTCCCTGCCAAACATCCATCTCCCGTCTCCCGCCTCCCGTCTCCCGTCTCCCGTCTCCCGCCTCCCACCTCCCACCTCCCGCCTCCCACCTCCCGCACTGGCATTTTCCATACATTTTGGCTAAGTTGGCGGACATGGACACCAACCAGCCTACTGACCCCGCGGATATTGCCTCTCGCCTCGAGTTTGCCCGCGACATCGCGCGCGAGGCCGGCGCGTTAACACTCCGCTATTTTCAAAACCCCGGCCTGGCGGTCGAGCGCAAAGCCGACGCCTCTCCCGTGACCGTCGCCGACCGCGAGGCCGAACTGCTCTTGCGCTCGCGGATCGAAGCGCAATTTCCCCGGGATGGCATCCTCGGCGAGGAATTCCCGGAACGCCCCGGCACATCCGGCTTTCGCTGGGTGCTCGATCCCATCGACGGGACCAAGTCCTTTATTCACGGCGTGCCGCTGTATGGAACCATGGTTGCCGTCGAGACCGGGGGAGCGGCCCTGCTGGGCGTGGTGTTTATCCCGGGGCTAGATGAACTGATTTACGCGGGACGGGGGCTGGGTTGCTGGCACATACGGCAGGGCCAACCCGCCACCCGCTGCCAGGTCTCGCGCGTGGCACGGCTGGCGGAGGGGTGCTTTGTCACCAGTGAAGTCAAAAGCTACAAGAAAATCAACCGCCCCGAGGTCTACGAACATTTGCAATCCGCCGCGCGGCTGGACCGAACCTGGGGGGACTGCTACGGCTATTTGTTGGTGGCGACGGGCCGGGTGGAAATGGCGATCGACCCCTTGATGAATATCTGGGACGCGGCGGCGGTGCAGCCAATCATCGAGGAAGCGGGGGGACGATTTACCGACTGGGCCGGAACGCGCAGCATATCCAGCGGCAACGCCCTCGCGACCAATGGCCTGGTGCATGACGAAGCGCTGGGGTTGATGCGGGGCTAGCTGTCATTCCCGCAGACGATTTCGCCAAAAATCCGGGTGGCGGCTATGGTGGCTGATAGCCAGAATTCGGACGTGATCCAAGCTTATACGATAATAAATTGCATACGGAAACCGGGACATGGTAAAACAACGAATATTAGCCTGGATTATTTCCCCCCGTTCCGGCCTTTCAGCAATGAGTTTCACCGTATCGTCCACGGCATTCAAAAAATCGCTTCCCAGCTTATTAACCCGTGATTCATAGAATCGGGCGGATTCAATAAGCTCGGCCTGCGCATCAGGGTGATAGACAACAATCATCACAAGGAATTTCTTGCGGCTAACATCGCTTCTGCGTGGGTCACTGGCCGCACAAGCCCAGTTTCCAATTCATGATCCCGCTGTTTTGCCAATTCTAACACAGAAGTTACATCCCCATTAGCCTCGCATTCCGGTTGAATGCTCCGCCACAATTCTTGGGCCAAGGTGATTCGATCGGAAATCGGCAACGCCAAGGCTAATGTTAAGACTTCACGGGTTTGCATGGTACGCTTGATATAGGGAGAGAAATTTCAGAAAAATCGCATAATTGAATAACCTAACAGCACTGGATAGACAATTCCATCAACTTCCTGTGCATCCACAATTGTACAACACAAAATTGTTGTGTGCTATTCCAGTTCCGTATGCTTCTCTTTATAAATCTCCGATAGGTGGCAATAAATATTTTTAAATGATACCCGGTTGTTGGAGTCAAAAAAGTTTTCCGCAGGCGCAGCCGTGCGGGACGAGCAGTATCTGTGGTCGTTGCGGTACATCGACGCGCCGATTTTTCGGCAGACCACGACGTATCCCGGCGGCGTGCCGACCACGGGCGACCGGCTCTATTACCTGACCGACCCCAAGATGAACGTCACCTGCCTGGTGAACGATGCGGGGACGGCGGTCGAGCGGTACTTATACGACCCCTACGGCCAACCGCTGTTCTTCGACGGGAGCTACGGCACGCGGACCAGTTCCGCTTACGACAACGAGGTGTTATACTCGGGGTATCGCCGCGATCCGGTCACGGGGTTGTATCATGTGCGGTTCCGGGATCTGCATCCACGATTGGGGCGGTTGATGTAACCGCTCGAAGAAAAGCTGCGGCGGATTAAACCCAAATGCCATTTCACGCTGGTGATCCGCAACTCTGGCCGGACATGCCGTGGGTTTACCGGTATTTAAACGCGGTTATCAAGAAATGGCTTCCATCCGCTTCGCGGCCCAGGAACAAGTTCCTGTGGTAGCCGTTTTGATCATGAGTGCTAATCGGGGGTACCCGGTTCGTACAACCAAGGCCTGCTGATCGTTCAAGACGTCGGAAATTTCTCTGGTGGCATTCGCGATTTTTCCAGAACTTGGTGGCAGGGCACAATGAGACTGGGTACTCCTTTTAATGACATTCGTCGGAGGAATATTGGCAGGAACGGCATGATATTCGATCCAGTGCAACACCCTATTCAAGAGTTGCTTTTGCCGGTGGAGTTGGATTTTTTGGAACTGTTGTAGGCACAGCTGCGCGGGCCTTGAGGGGATTATGAAGTTAATCGGTTTTATTGCAGCATTTCTGGGCATGGCTCTGATATTGAGCCATTATGCAATCATTTTTATCATTGAAGTTTATTTTCCACAGATTGGAAAATATTATAATAAAGAAATGGAACTTTGTGTGCATCTTCTGGCGATTTTGCTGATGGCTGCTGGCACCGCGCTGTTGGTACTCACAACTCACAACCCTTGAGCGGGTAGCCCAGGTGATTCGCAAGGGTACCCTAGAAACTTGTTCCTTGACCGCGCTGCGGCAAGAAGCAGAATTAGAATAGTTCGGCTACAACCAATTTGCTTCTAGTGCCGCGCATACTGGAACAAGTTCCAGTCCCACCCGCGAAGATTGATTCTCAACAATTCTGCAACTTTGTATTATATTCTTTCCCTGGGGGAAAACCAAGGCATTTTATAATGATGATCATTATTACTACGGCGGCATGCAGCGCTCATATCATTCCACATCCGCATACGTCTCTTCATAGATTTCCTGTAACGACCGCCCTTGGAACGTCCAGTATGGCGTGGGTTGTACGTTATAGTCTAATTGCAGCACTTGCCGCGTCGCGGCGGTTAACGACATTTCCGTCTCGCCGAGGAGGACTTTTTTTGGTCCGACGACCGTGACCGTCGCGCCATTCTCCGGGCAGACCAGAATGGAACCCTCCGGGATACCCATTTCATAGTAGTTTAAGCTGGGGCGGCGGGTGCGCAGGACTTCCGCCGCGGCCAGGGATTGCGGATCGATCCCCGTGGGTTGGGCGGCCACTTCGGCGGTGGCGTCCTCGGTATGGAGCAGCCGCAGAATGGCGATCGCTTGTTCGGGATCGATGCGAAAAAACTCCCGCCGGGGATTGATGCGCTGGGGGCCAAAGGCGGTGTGCAGGGCCAGTTCCACTTCATCGGGATTTTGCACCCGGCAGGCAAACTTTAGCTCAAAGGGAACGGGCACGCCGGTGGTGTAAAGCTGTGCCAGGCGAATGGCTGTGTCGTGCGCGGCCGTGCGGCCAATCTTGACCAGCCCCGGCATGGCGGGATTGACCAGGACATAGACGATGGCGTAATTCGCGGTCGGGTTCTCGGACATGCATTACCTAAGATAAAATAAGCATCGCCGCATCTGGATCTGAGATAAAAGTCTGTATATCGAAAATTCGCGAGGTCAAGAGTTGAACAATTTTACGCGTTGGTCCATTGCCCACTTGCAACCAGATAAATTTTGGTGGCGCCCCATTAGCCAAAGATAGACTTTGGAAATCGGAATCTTTGGAAACTATCGTCAAGTTGTGCCGCAAAGCGTATTCCCAAACAATCCGGTCCTCAGCGGTATCCAGTCCGATTAATTGAACTTGTCTTGATCCGGGAAATTCGTTTGCCAGAAGTAGTGGCAATCGACGAGAAAGATTTTGATCAAACAGCAAACTCATGCCGCTGGCCTCGCCAAGTGACTGGCGGCATAGGCAAAACAAGCTCGTACATCATCTATCGTTAATTCTGGAAAATCAGCAAGAAGTTCCTCAACACTCATCCCACCCGCGAGATATTCCAGCACATCGCGCACGGTAATTCGCATACCACGGATGCATGGCTGGCCATTACGCTTCCCGGATTCAATTGTGATAAGTTGCGTAAAGTCAATATTCATAAAAATTCCTTTGTCCATTGACTTGTATACAATGCGACTCCGCGGTGAAATTTCCGTAGCTCCCCTACGCCACAGCCCCCGTACTCGTGCGGGGCTTGTATTCGTCCTTATTCACATTTGGGCTGACGCCCTCCGGTGTGGCGTCATTGTGAATGTCGAACCATTCCTCCTTAAATTCGATGCGCGGTTTTTCGGGATTGCGGATCGCCATGTTGGTAGTGAGGGCGATGATCGCGTCGGCCATGGCCACCTTGGGATGGCAGCGGGGGCGGAGCAGTTTGGGATCGATGCTGTCGTCGTTTTGATTGCGAATGCACCAGGCCCAATGCTCCAGTTCCTCGGTATAGCCGCGACTGATGGGGCCGGCCTCGAGCGCGGCCTTGCCGACGCCGCTGCTAACCGCCGCGCCGCCGCTGGCGGTGGTGTCCAGGACGGCGTCCTTTTTGACGGAAATCGCCGTGGTCATGCTGTCATTGCCATTTGGCCAAAGGTAATAATCGGCCTCGCGCAACAGGGCCATCGTCCCCTTGGTCCCCATGACGTACTCGCCGTAGTCGCCAAAGCCGTTGCCATTGATGGAGGAATACGTCACGCCGATTTTGTTATGCGGGTCCTTGACGATTTTCTTATCGGTGGCTTTTTCTCCGGTGAAGTCATAATACTTTGGTCCGGGAAATTCATACATGCAATAGACGTGATCCTCGGTCTCGCGGTCAAAGGGATAAATGTGCCGACCGCCGACCGCCGTAACGGCGATGGGCATGGCCTTGTAGTCCTTATCCGGGTGGTTGGCCGCGGCGGTGCAAAAGATGGTGCTGGCGTCGAGTTGGTGGCTGCCAAGTTCGGCCATGAGGCCTCCCCCGGTCCGGGCAAAAATCCGCCAACGGATCAGTTCCTCGATCGCGGGGCGGTTATAGGTCTGGCCGGTCAGGGCGTCCTTGAGCACATCCGCGATGTAGCCGTGCTTTTTGGCGTCTTCCTCTCCCAGATCCAGCAGTTGTTTGCGGGTTTGCTCGATCCGCTTGACTAGGGATTCGACTTCCTTGGCCGCGCCAGGGCTTTTCTTCATTCCAGCCAGTTCTTTTTCCCATTTTTCCAGATTCTTGGCCAGCTTTTCGCTGCCGGGCAGTTCGGGCTTCCAGGTGTCATTCAACCGATGCCACTGCGCGCGGATGTGGTGCACATCGCCGACAAAGCCGTTCTTAATCACGTGCACCGCGTTGTCATACAGCACGCTATAGTGCCGTTGATGCCCCACGCCCAGCAGTTTCTTGGTTTCCTCCGAAACGCGGCCCATCTCTTTGCACTGCGCGACGGTCTGACCCATCAGTTTTTCGCAGAGCACATGCAGTCCGGCGCGCATCGCGCGAATGGCGCACTCGGCATGTAAATGCAAGGGGAGGGCGATGATGATCCCCTCTAGTCCTAGCTCATCCTTGGCGGCGATCAGATCGTTATAATCGCCATACACCTTGATATTTTGGCGGGCTTCGTCCTCGGTCTTGTACCCATACTTTTTCATGAGTCCCGGACGGACGGCAATCGTATTAGCGCTGGACCAATCGCCATGAAAACTGCGATGAATGTTATACGGGCGAATGTCAGAGATCGCCACGCACTGTAGATAGTCGGGATTGTGGGCGCCAATCAGCACGTTCCCCTCGTCCCCGGATCCCACAAAGGCCACCCGTACGGGATCGATTTTCTTGCCATAGCCAAAGTACATCGCCCCCAGCCCGGCTCCGCTGACCGCCCCCGCGGCCACCGTTCCGGCTAAAAACTCGCGGCGGTTATACACAAACTTGTCTGGATTGGTGGTGGGCTTGCCGGCGGCATCCACCGGTTTACCCGCGGAGTCCCGGGCAAGCTCGGACGAGATGGCCAGTTCAAAGTTTTGGGCGCCGACTTTCTTATGTTCATCCAACAGGTTCATGGCGGAGGCCTTTGACAATGGTGGGGGTGAAAAGCGTTGAAATATTGAGTAATGACGGAGAATTGGCAAGAAAATAAGACTACGTTTCAACTACGTCCTGGCACGCGCGGGAGCGGGTGTAGGGGGAGAACCTTGCGACTGACCCATGATTAGACCATGTAGGATATAGTCCAACCCCGCAACCCGCCCGATGAGGGTCGTGGCCAGCGTAAAGCAAGCGAGCAACTCCACCCATTCGTAATACGTGGCTTTGACGGCCAAAGGTTCCCAAAAAGGGTTAAGGAGCACGACTTGCAGCAAAAATAATCCGCAGACGGTGGCCGCCAGACGGGTAAACAGGCCCACGACGAGGCAAGCCCCCGCTATCAGTAACACCCATTTTACGACCCGGTCAATCTTAACGTAGCCTGGCTCTGGCGGCAGATAGGGATTTTTGCTGAATTGTGCCTGCTGGGCGTCGGTTAGCCGGGCAATCTGCCGGGCTGTCAACCCTTTTTCGATGGCTTCGATCTCGGCCCACCAGGCGGCGGGCTTGGCGGCCAGTTCCTTGCGCTTATCCGCAATCCGTTTGTCGTTAAATGGCACCACAGCAGTTGGCTCCGCCGCCATTTTCTCTAGCCGTGTCAATTCCGCCCGATATTCATAAATGTCCTGCTCCCAGGCTTGCATCCGTAACTTTACAAACTCCATGTAGGTCAGCAAATCCTGATGAAAGAGGTCCGCCTGGGTTAGCTTGGCCCCTTTATCGGTTGCGGAGGGAATTTTGTCGGAGGGGGGAGTTGTCGCTGGGTCGGTGGGGTTTTTCTCACTGGATTTTGTGGCAGCGGCCGCGGCATCCGCCGGGGTACTGTCGGTCTTGGTAACGGCGGCGGCCGGAGTAATAGTTGGCTGCTTGGTGGTTGATTCCCCCGCTTGAAATTTGACCAAGGTCACAGCGGCAGTGGCATCCACAGCGGCGGATTTGTCGGTGTCGGCGGGGTTGTCTTCCAATGTGTTTTTGTCGGAGTTGGTCGCTTTCTGAAATTCCACATTTTCAGGGGAAGGCTCGGTCGGCTTATCGTCTATGGAATCTTTACTCTCTGGTGCCGCTTTATTGGCGGCATCATCCCCTGATTTTGACTGATCCTGGGGCATGTCGGACGGCGGGTCGGTCTCTTTGGCCGGGGAAGTTGCGTCCGAAGGGGTGGCATCCGGGGGGGATGTGGTCTCGTTTTTGCCGCTATTCGCTGGTTTGCCAGATTCCGCAGGCTCGGAATTTTCGGTTGGTTTGGTCGCATCCGCGGGCTTGTCGCTTACCGGCGATTGAATTGCATCAGCTGGTTTATTTTCACTTGCCGCTGGAATGTTTTCCGCCGGTTTTTTATCTTTTTCCGGGGTCTTTGCACTCGCGGCAAGTTGGGCGATCTTTTCGCGGCGGGCTTTCTCGGCCTGAAGCACTTGCTCCGCCGAGATGGTCCCCGCCTGATAATGCGTGCTAACGGCATTGGTATTGGCCTTGAGATCGCGCATAATCTGCAACGCCCACCTACCGGTGATGGGGTTTTTATACAATGGATGATTTTCATCATCGAGCTTTTGATCAGGCTTCTTGGGGTCGGCCTTGTACGATTGCAGCTTTTGGTCGAGCGGCTTATTAAAATGAGCTAGCGCATCGACGTAGTAATCGCGATCCGCCACCCCGGGCCGCTTTTCCCCTTCGGCAAACGGCAAGCCCGCGGTATGGGCAAAGCGATGATGGGTGGGGAGCTGGTTTTTTACCGATTCGGCAAAGGGTCCGACACTGACGCTAAGAAAGCCTTTGCTGGACCAGTTTTTGTCCTGGACGTGATGCAACCCCTCGCTAAAAAAGTGCCAGCCAATGGCAATTCGCAAAGCGAGCAAAAAGAAAATCGTGCCGGTCGTGGTAATGGCTGTTTTCATGCGTGATGGATTATCCAGGCGGGAAAAATTCCGCAAATTTTTAGCTTTGCGGCAGCGAAACGAACAAAGATTTTAGGCGACAGTTGCCAACATGCCGCGTCACCCAAACTCCACTTCCCTCTACCCCCGTTATAGACTCAAGCACTTATTATGCAATGAATGGCGCGGGTTGCCAACTCATCAAACCGTCCCGTGGGGAAAAATCAGCCTGAAACCGCAATTCCGGGGCACATTTTACAGACTAACTGACCCCATGGCACAAAATCAAGCGCGGACGGGAAAGCGGTGAGCAAGGTTGGGGCAAAAAAAACGATATCAGGGCATAGTTAGCTATCCCCAGGCAAGTCCCGCATACGGACGGGGCGTTGTCCCGGTCCTCGCACCCGCAAGATGAGAATGCGGTCATTTTCGAGCTCAAATAATATGCGATAACGACGACCGTAAGGCGTCTTAATTAATGCTTGCTGTATTTTTCTGTTCCAGCACGGAGTGGACTCAGGTAATATAGAATAAATTGCCGGATTTATCGAGATTCGAATTATCGCCTGGGATAGCGATTCTTACCAACGCTTGGCGCCTGTGGCGGATCGACTTGCGATCCAATCAAAACATTCTTGAATATCCGTTCTGGCTTTCTCCATGATATAAATCGGTATCATGATTTATCTGATTCAATATTCTGTTTAATGCGAAAATGGCGATCAAAATCAGCGAACGGAACTGGTTGTTCGCCCTTGGCCAAATCGCGCAGGGCTTCATCGATTAATTCATAATCCGTGGGATCAACAGAAAATGTCTTCACTGAGTCGCGCCACTCGTCGAGTGCCTCTTCGGGAGATAAATGCGACTGGCCTTGACGTATCATATCTGATAAAAACGCCGTGAATTCAACAAGTTCCTGGCCGACAGGGGGCTGCATAGGTCACACGAGTGTTACTGAAAATGGATGTCCACCGAGCAATTGCACATCCTTGGTGCGATAACACTATTATTATAAAATCTTTCGCTGGCTGTTCAAGCTATTTACCGCAGCCCTCCTACCAACGCCGTCGCAAATGGGCTATTTTTGGGGGAGCGTCCCTCGTTTTTGCCGCTGCCGCGTTTATATAGCACGCCCATGCGCATCGTTTTGTGTTATCCCGTCGAATCCCGCCACGTCGCACAAATCCAGCAAATCGTTCCCAAGGCCAGCGTACTAGACGCGGGCCAAGAAGGGATCGCGCGGGAAATCATGACGGCGGACATCTTCTGCGGCCATGCCAAGGTACCCATGCCCTGGGAGGATGTGGTGCAACAGGGCCGGCTGCGCTGGATTCAATCCTCGGCGGCGGGGCTAGATCACTGCCTGGTCCCCTCTGTGATCGAATCTGACATTCCCGTCACCAGCGCGTCGGGCGTCTTATCTGACCAAGTTGCCGAGCATACGCTGATGCTGGCAACCTCCCTCACGCGTAATATGGCCACGTTTTTTCGCCAGCAGCAGGCCCACGAGTATGTCCGCCGACCGACGCGTGACCTGACCCATAGCACCGTGGGAATCGTGGGCTTTGGGGCCGTGGGGCGGCGCGTGGCGGAAGTCCTGGCCCCGTTCAAGACACGAATTCTGGCAACGGACGTGTATCCCATCGACAAACCGAGCTACGTGCAAGAACTATGGCCCGCGGAGCGCCTGGATGAACTGCTGCCGCTGGTGGATATGTTGATCCTGTGCCTGCCGCTGAATGACCAGACCCGCTGGCTGTTTAACCGCGAGAAACTACAGCGGATGAAGCGCGGCGCGCTGCTCCTTAATATGGCGCGCGGCAAGCTGGTCGTGGAGGAGGACCTGGTCGCGGCGCTCGAGTATGGGCCGCTCTCCGCCGCCGCAGCCGATGTGGCGGCCGAGGAACCACTCTCGCCGACCAGCAAGCTGTGGGACCTACCGAATATGCTGATCACGCCGCACGTGGCGGGTCAAAGCGCGCGGCGGATCGATAACATGACGAACTTTTTTTGCGAGAATCTGCGACGCTACCAGACCGGTGAGCCATTATTAAATTTGGTCGATAAGCGATTGGGTTTTCCTATCCGTCGCGCGGGAGAACAGACAACGCTAAAAACAACGCGAGAGTAAAAAATTTAGGTAACCATTTATTATTTGAAATGACGAGAATCAAACCGGACGCTATCACGTGGCGGTTGATGCTTATGCTGTGACCGTGACGGAATCAGTGACAGTGACGAAATCAACCATTGGTCGCTAGCCTACGGTTGCCGTGCCTTGCGCGCATAGAACGGGGTTCTGGCTTCGACTCGCATTCGCTCGTGTTATCCAAATACCTGTCACATCCTTTAAAAACAATCGGCCACCGCTGCGCAAATTAACGGTGAAATCATCCGGATTCTCCCGCATCAATCATAGGATGATGCGCCAGGCTGTGATACAGTTGGCTCTGTCAAGCGGCTGGCGAGAGCTGTAACACTACCGCGCGCCGTGAAGCGGTTTCTTATCTAGGGGAGCACTCATGTTGGTATTTCGATCGCTAGTGGCAGGCATGGCGCTGTTCAGTTGGCTTGGATCATTGGCCCAGGCCGATGTGCGCCTCCCGCGCATTTTTAGCGACCGGATGGTCTTGCAGCGCGAACAACCCATCCCCGTGTGGGGTTGGGCCGCGCCGGGCGAGCAGGTTCAGGTCACGTTGGGCGAAGCAACCGCAACGGCGACCGCCGCCGCAGATGGCGGCTTTCGCGTGGATTTGCCCGCGCAACAGGCCGGAGGCCCGCACGAATTGATCGTCCAGGGCAAAAACACGATCAAAATCCCCGATGTGTTGGTTGGCGAGGTCTGGCTTTGCTTTGGCCAGTCGAACATGCAGTGGAAAGTCTCTCAGTCCGCGACCGCGGGGGAGGATCTGCCAAAAGCGCACGACCCGCAACTGCGGTTGTGTAACGTGGAATTGCGGATCGCCACCAGCCCCCAAACCGACACCGGGGCCGGTTGGCAAGCCAGCGATAAAAACAGCGCAGCCGGTTTTTCCGCCGTCGCTTATTACTTTGGCAAGAAACTCCGCGAGGAATTGGGCGTACCGGTCGGCATCATCAACGCCTCGGCCGGGGCGATTCCCATCGAGTCGTTCACGCCAGCCATCGGCTGCCAGATGATCCCTTCCCAGGCCAAGATTGCCCGCCTGACCGCCAACGTCGAACGTGAATATCGGCGGATGCGCACCGCAGCCCTGGATCGCGTGACTGCCGAATGGCAGGAACAAGCCCGCGCGGCGATTGCCGCCGATGCGCCGTGGCCCGCCGGACCGACGCAACCGGCGGGTTTGGACGTGGTCGTGCAGCGGGGATGGCTGCCGTTGGGCTTATACAACGGCGCCATTCATCCCATCATTCCCTACGGCATTCGTGGCGCGGTCATGTATCAAGGCGAAGCCAACAATGGCCAGGGGATGGAATATTTTGATAAGTTAAAGGCGCTAATCGGCGGCTGGCGCAAGGCGTGGGGGCAGGGGGACTTTCCCGTCTTGATCGCGCAATTAGCCCCCTGGTCGGGCTATCCAGAAGGAAACGTCGAAGGGATTTGGGAAGCCCAGCTCGCGGCTTTGCAATTGCCCAATACCGGTCTGGCCGTCACCACGGACTTGGTCCCGAATATCGGCGATATTCATCCCAATCAAAAGCGCGAAGTGGGCCAGCGACTCGCGCTTTGGGCGTTGGCCAAAACATACGGCCGAGATCAATTGGTTTATTCCGGGCCGTTGTTTAAAAGTGCCAAAATCGAAGGGGAAAGCATTCGCGTCTCATTCGATCATGCCGAGGGCCTGACCACGCGCGACGGCAAACCTCCGACGTTCTTTCAAATCGGCACGCTCGATGGCTTTGTCGATGCCCAGGCAAAAATCGACGGCGACAGCGTCATCGTACATAGCCCGCAAGTGCCGCAACCCCTATTTGTCCGTTTTGGCTGGAAGAATACAGCCCAGCCAAATCTGGTGAATAGCGCGGGGTTGCCAGCCTCGCCCTTCCGGACCGATTGCCAGGGGGTCACGTTTAGCACCGGAAGCCGATTTACCCAGGAAAAAATGGTCGAACTGCAAAGCGTGGGCATGGCCGGTGAAATTCGCTATACCTTGGATGGATCGACGCCAACGGCCGAGTCCCCCCTCTATCGCGAACCGTTGCGGTTAACAAACACCACCACCATCCAGGCACGCCTGTTTGCTCCCGATGGCCGCAGCAGCTTGGCCAGTCAGGCAACCTATACGCAGGTGCCCCCAGTGACGGCGAACGGCAAACAATATGCCCCGGGCCTAGTCTATGATTACTACGCCGGTCGCTGGCTAGAGATTCCGGACTTTGCCACGCTCACGCCCGATTTGACCAGCACGCTGGATACCTTGCAGCCACGTGCATTTCCCGAGAGCTTCTTTTGCGCGCATCGGTTGCGGGGTTTTATCGTCATTCCGCAGGATGGCGAATATCACTTTCAAGCGGTCGAGCGCGGGCAGCGGGTGCGTCAGCCCTCCCCGCGCATCAGACTCACGGTCGCCGGACAGTTGGTCGCTGGCGGAGAACCGGGACAATCGGCAGCTTCGGCTGAAGCTGCTCCGTTGGCCGTGGGACGCACCGTGCGGGTCCGCCTGGAAGGGGAGCAAAAAATCCTCTCCCTGGCCGAAGTGCAAATTTTGGAACATGTCAGCAAGCAACCATTGCAGACCGCGGGCAAGGCCAGCCAGTCCACCACGGGTTACGGCTGCACGGCCAATCGGGCCAATGACGGCAATACCAGTTCCTCGTTTTTTAATGGGTCGCTGTCCAGCACCGATACCGAAACCAATCCCTGGTGGTCGGTCGATCTGGGGGAGGAAAAACAGATTGGACTGATCAAAGTTTTCAATCGTGGCGATTGCTGCGGCGAGCGCTTGTCGCAGGCGATTGTGGAAGTTTTGGATGGCGAGGGAAAAGTGACCTGGTCCTCGCGCATCGGCACGACAGTCAACAACAGCGTGGATGAATTCGAGGCGGAACCGGGTATCAAACTGACCGCCGGTGTCCATCCGCTGGAACTGGTTTATCTGGAACAGACGGGCACTCCTGCGCTACAGGTCCTTTACTCAGGCCCTGGCGTCGAGCGGCAAGAAATCCCCGCAGCGGTGTTATGGCAGCAGGAAAAGTAAACCAGATCGTGGCAATTGCAGCAGGATGCCAGGGTTTGGACGCAGCGGCATGGTAGTTGGATGCCACGGGTTGAGAGCAGTAGTAGGGTGCCTGGGGTTAAGCGCAGCGAACCCTCAGCGAACGTGCGATTAACCATCGGCTATGGGCTATAATCCCCGTGGGGGATTTAAGTTTCCAGAAGAATAGCACAATGAAACGTGTTCCACTGCCACTAGCAGGTAAAATTGGATTTGTAGGGACAACATCTAATGCCCCAATAGTCCTGAAATGCTATCGTAATACCCAAGTGGAATCGTCTCGTGAATTACTCACCACATCATTCGTTTGGCTCGGCATGTCTAATGCCCGCAAGGAACACCCCGATACCAATGCATTACGCCGTGGCATCAAGCGTTGCCTTGCGCATGCAGTCCCGTTTTCAGGAACGATGTGCCGAGCCGTCGCCACGAAGTATGCGAACAGAGGTGACTTGTTGACCGGCGCAGGAGCCAAAATACATGGCGGCCGCTGGAATCCACCAGGGCTATTTTGTGCAATCTATGGCACACTCGATCCTTATGCGGCACTGGCCGAAACTTTGGGCATTATGGACAATACTGCATACCTTACGAGCAGCGGTTGCCCCTAGTGTTGGTTGGAATTGAAGTCAGACTGCAACGTGTACTCAATCTAACCGATGGAAAAATTCGTCAGCATCTTGGAGTATCGGAAGAGCGGATGCTCGAAGCCGATTGGCAAACTGTTCAAGCCAAGAATGGCGAAGGACTGACTCAGGCCATTGGGCGATTGGCCTGGGAGGCGAAGATCGAGGCGTTGTTGGTTTCTTCGGCTAGATTCAAGAAGGAAAATAATTTGGTTATTTTCCCGGACCAACTGAGCAAGCGAAGTCTGTTACAAATCATAAACCGTCAAGAGCTGCCCGAACCTCGGTAAAACGTCAGGTTAGCTAGAAACGCCGGATTCCAGCTCATAGATCATCCGCCAAATGCGGTCGACCTCTCCGCGTTCGATGATCTCGATCGGCTTAAGCCCAGCAAAAGCAGCGTTGGGTGCGTTTAGCCAAGTCCCCACAAAGTCCTCGCGCATCACGCCCGCCAAGGCTTCCTGGAGGCGAGCCATTTCCCGAAAGCGTTGCGAGCAGGCTGAGCTGAGAGGTTTCTCGGACTCCCAATCGGCAATCGCCCGCTCGGAATATCCGACCACGCGCGAGAAGATTTTGCGGCTCACTCCGAGCCGCTCTCGCAAGACACGAACAGACACCAACTGTCCCATACTCGGGGCGGCGACAACTGGAGATTTTTTGATGATCCTCCGTGTCTTTGCGACTCCCCGAGAAAGTCGCGGTTGGGAGGTTTTTTTGTTGTTGGTTTTCGTGGCCATTTTGATACTCCTGCTAGATCAATTATCGGCCACAGTCCCGCCAAAGTCAAGCACTCTTTCATGCAAATCTGCATGCATTTTTCGTGAGGCACTGCATAGGCGTGATATTGCGGGTTTTCGCACGCTAGTATCCCTGCTAGAGCGTGACTACAAAACTCTGTTTAGTCCTGGCTCAGCCGGTAGCCCAGAATAAAAATCGTATATCAAAGGAACTTGCACCTGGGCAGCGCAGCGGTAAAAAGCACTTCTTGAAATATCTACGCTCCAACCTGTAGGCTTCTTGTGCTGCTCACCCCGGAACAAGTTCCGGTGGCAGCCCATTGACGATTAGCTGGGATAACCGCTCTCTGAGATTTCCGTTTACGTGGTGAGCGTCAATCGGGGGTACCCGGTAAGGAACTTGTTTCTGGGCCGAGCAGCGGCAAGAAGCAGTTTTATACGCTTATTAGCTGAATATAGCGCGCTCGCATTTTGTGAATGCGTGAAGAATTCATGCTTTTTCGCCACATGACGCAACCGCGTTGCGGTAGGATTTTTGGCTTGCGATATTCCCAGGGTAACCGCTGCGCGGCAACCCTGGGCTGAGTTACGTTACCGCGTTGCGGTAGATTCCCTTACCCAGGCCCTCTCCCAGTGGGAGAGGGGGTACCGCGAAGCGGTTCTGGAGCATAGCCCACGGGTTGGAGCGCAGCGAAAAACCCTGGGAAAAATGGCAAAAATAAGGGCCCCGTACTCCAACGGAGTTCCGCAAACTCTGGGTATATTGGGTATAATCCGCGCTAATTTTGCTTGCGATTGGTATTAGAATATTTTTGCTACAACTGATAGGCTTCTTGTGCTGCGCACACCGGCACAAGTTCCGGTGGTATCCAATTGGCAATTAGCTGGGGTACCCGCTATCCAGCGAAAGACCTGCACTTTCTGCTCAAAATATAACACAAATAAAATAGACTGCCGATCACGTGCAGCGCTTGGTTAGTCTGCAACGGTATCGAAGCCACCCTGCTCCACAAGATGTAATCAAGGCAACTGCCATAAGACAAGAAGGCTCAGGTATCGGCGTGGTCGCGAAACTTATTTGATTGATTGTAAAATCGCCGATGCTTAATGGAGCTTCTGTCAATCCAAACTCAATTCTGGCGATATTGGCTTCGGAGTTGGAGATACCAATAAATATAGCCGACCCGTCCTGAGCGCCGTTATACTCACCGTCTTCAGTGAATGTTCCCAGTATCTGCCCAGCCGTATTATATGCGGTGATACTAGCCACAAAATTTCCGGAGGATGGCGTTCTATAATTAGGCACGATCTGCGTACCCACCCCGTACACTGGGAAGTCGAATATCACACTTATTGGCCCTAGGTTTTGGGCTCCGTAAACGTTACCAGTGTAATAAAGGCGGTCATTTAAAGTGAAGTTGCCTACAAACCCGGTAATCGTGTTTTGGTCGATTCGCGTGCCTGTGCCAGACAGTTGACTGACAGTTGCTTCAACGCCCCCGATAGACATAACCATGACCGGGTTTGGAAAATTCGTGCTTTGCGGGCCTAGTTGACCCCAATCGATAGTGTCGGATGCACCCAATGCTTCTCGGGAGGTGATCAGCTGCGGTTGAGCTAGAGCTTGGGACGTAAGCGATTCAACCATGCTGAACAACAATGCGCATAACAATAAACGAAATTTCATGAGCTAATTCTCGATTGAAAAAGGAAAGTAGGTCAAAAAAGTTGCGAATTTCAATACTTTACACTAGAAAATCGTTCGGGTAAATAGAGCGGGTAGCTCCGGTCATTCAACCGGTACCCAAGGAACTTATTCCTTGGCAGCGCAGCGGTAAAAAACACTTTTTGACATATCTGAACTCCATCCTGTAGGCTTCTTGTGCTGCGCACCCCGGCACAAGTTCCGGTGGCAGCCAGTTGGCGTTAGAGTTGGATAACCGCTTCCTAAGGTTTCCGTTTAGTGGTGAGTGCTAATCGGTGGTACCTGATCGGGCTAGCCTGCCGTTTGGCATTACATGTCCTTTGCGGCGGTGGGATTTGGGTCTTTGAGCAATTCGAGGAATTCAGTTTTACTGATTCCCCCGGCTCGCCATCGCAAAGCATTACCCTGTGAATCGGTAATAATCGTGACCGGGGGCCCGCCGACATTGTAACGCGCTAGCACCTCAGTATCGTCTGGGTTATCGAAATCAATTGCCACGGGGATGAATTGCGTGTTGACCAGTCCCTTGACCTCTTCGTCAGCCCACACTCTGCGTTTCATCACTCGGCAGGGAACACACCACGTACCGGTAAAGTACAGGATCATCGGTTTACCAGAGTCGGCTGCTTGTTGCAGAGCAGAAGTGTAGTTGTCAGCCCAAGCGATGCTATTGGGAGGTACGTAGAAGCTGTACCAAGCGTACACCAGCGAGACGACGAGGAATGTCAGCCAAAAGCAGCGCCAGAAATGAAAACGATTCCTTCGGTCCGGAAGTGGCTCGGCGCTGCCGGTCGCTGCTGGTTGGGATGATGATTCATTCATATGTGTGCGCTCATATTCCGTGTGTGACGAAGGTATGAAATCAAGCGGTTGCGGCCAATGACTTTGATTGGAGGAAACGCCCGATCGGCGACTCGGGTGCATTTTGTAGTTATGCAGGTTGTTTATCGTGTCATTGCTCACTGTTCACATCAGACAAAGCGATAGTCTGCTTAACACGAATCGGCAGTTTTTCGATGGGGAGCCGTATTTGTTGGATAACTAGCATCGGAAGTGAGCAGCAAGCGATCGAGAAACCGACCGCCAGTGCCGTTCCGGCGAGCTTCCAGTTACCAAATGCGACCAACATTCCCGCAGCAGGTATCAGACTGCATGCGGCAAGCAGTCCGACGAACAGTACGAATAAGCCAAGCCAATTTAAGTGGGCTTTGCCTTGAACGTTTTCGACAACTCTGATTGCCATGATGACTTCTGCTCGTGAAAGGATTGAAATTCGTTAAACTATATTTCGCTCTAACCATGTAAATCTTGGTCGATCTTGGTTCTTCCAGCATAACGCCACCGATAAACCAGCGGCAGGCAAAAAAGTGTTGATTTCAGGAAACGCCCGATCCACCGCTTCGTGTCTTCGGATTGTTTGTTGGGTTTTCGGCGGCACCTCGAAATGTTTCCATTCGCAAGAATACAGGTGTCATTAGTCATAGTCGAATAACGGATAGCCCATCTTTAAAAGCGGCTTCCCCAGGAAATTGTTCCGGTGGTGGCCCCAGGGACTCTCGGCCACCATGTGTCAAGAAATCTCCGCCACCGCATTATGGCACGCGGAAAAGTAAGCCAAATCCTAGCAATTGCCCGTTTCATCCGTGAATTTGCGGAATTCCAGGGGCAGTCCCAAAGATAAGCTTGACAACAGGTTACGGCACATTTAAGGTCAAATTACGGTCTACGACAAAATGCGTTGCGAGACCTCCTTGGCCAGCGGGGGAACCCCTTTGCGATTTACCCCGGATGGTCATCCCCGCCGATTGGTTTTACCCGCCTGAATCAAGCGTTATTTTTGAGGGGTCGGCTTACTGGGTGACGGCGAATGCTCCTACTACGGGTGGTTTTTTGGATGAGTCGTAGGTGGCTGACCCAAGAAGACAAAATAAACCGTGGGCTAGCGCCCGACGGCTGATTTATGCAGCGCACCACAAGTTTCATCACACCCAAATTCCGTAATTCCCACCATTACACTGGTATAATGCCCGTCACTCACGATTGTTTCCCGGACGGGGGAGCGAACGCCCAACGACGACGAATCCCAACCGACGAATCCCACCCTCGAGGATTTTCCCATCATGAGCCATCGCACGCCATCGCTGACAGGCTGGATTCTTTTGCAAAGCCTGTGCTGTCTGCTGCTCTGTGGCGACAGTCAGGCCCAGGCGGAAGATTCAGCCACGCCCCCGGCCGCGGCCGTTTCTAATGTCCCGGCCACTCCACCGGCCGCAGTAGCCGCTGGAAATGCTTCGCAGGCGATTAGTTATTATCGCCAGATTCGGCCGATTTTTCAGGCTCATTGCCAGGGTTGTCACCAGCCAGCCAAAGCCGGCGGCAAATATGTCATGACGGAGTTCTCCCAACTGCTGGCCGGGGGGGAGTCAGGCTCGGCGGCGATTGTGGCGGGCCAACCCGACCAAAGCGCGCTGCTCGAACAAATCACCCCCGTCGAGGGCAAAGCCGCGATGCCCAAGGATCGTCCGGTGCTGAGCGCGAGTGACATCGAGCTGATCCGCATCTGGATCGCCCAAGGGGCGCAGGATGACTCGGCGGCTTATGTCGGGCCGCGCTATGATGCCGAACATCCGCCGGTTTATTATCGCCCCGCGCCGATTACCACGCTCGATTTTTCGCCCGATGGCAGCCTCTTGGCCGTGGCTGGCCTGTACGAAGTGTTGTTGATTGACACGGCCAGTCACAACGTCGTGGCCCGCTTGGTGGGGAAGTCCGAAAGGATCGAATCGGTGCGATTTTCGCCTGATGGCCAGCGATTGGCGGTGGCGGGGGGAATTCCCGCCGAAGCGGGGGAACTGCAAATTTGGAACGTCCCCGAACGGAAGCAACTCTTGTCGATTCCGGCGGGTTTTAATGTCATTTATGGCGTCTGCTGGTCGCCGGATGGGCAAAAAGTCAGTTATGGCTGTGGCACGGCGGACGACAACTCGCTGCGCGCGGTTGACGCCAATACCGGCAAGGAAATTCTCTTTCAAGGGGCGCATAACGACTGGATTCGCGACACCGCGTTTTCGACGGACGGTTCGCACCTGGTCTCGGTCTCGCGCGACATGAGCGTCAAACTGACCGAGGTCGCCACGCAGCGCTTTGTGGATAATGTCACCTCCATTACCCCCGGCGCGCTCAAAGGGGGGAATCAGGCGGTCGCGCGGCATCCCCGACAGGATCATATTGTGGTGGCGGGGGCCGATGGCACGCCCAAGGTGTATCGTCTATACCGCGAGACGGCGCGCATGATTGGCGACGACGCGAATCTGGTTTTTGAATTGTTTCCCATGTTGGGGCGGGTTTTTTCGACCCGTTTCAGCCCCGATGGACGACGGATTGTCTGCGGCAGCGGCCTGGATGGCCGGGGCGAGGTGGCCGTCATGACGTATGAATACGATGGCGATGTCCCCGCCAATATCAAGCAGATCATGGGGAAGGTTCCGGGCGGTCGCAACGATCCTGAACGCCAGGCGCTAAAAGAATACAAAGACCAGGGGGCCAAGCTGCTCTGGCAGCAAAAGATCGACGAGGCGCCCGTTTACAGCGTTGCCTGGCATGTCGGAAATCAAATCGTGGCCGCTGGCTGCGGCGATGGCACGGTAAGATTGCTCGATGCCAACACCGGCTCGCCTATCAAACAATTCGTCCCCGTCGCCGCATTTATCAATCCCAACGCCACGGCGGTCAAACGTCCGGCGGTGGCAAAACGTCCTGAAGAACCTGTCACCCCACGCCCGCTACCCGACAATGCCCAGGTGGCCCGCGTGGTCGTGCATCCCGCCAGCATCCAGTTTGCGGACCGGTTGGACTATGCCCAGTTGCTGGTGACGGCGGAATTAGCCACTGGGGAGCAACTTGACATCACGCGGTTGGTCACGCCCGTATTGACCGGCAACGTGGCCGTCGTTTCGCCCGGTGGTCTGGTGCAGCCCGTGACGAATGGCGCGGGTGAACTCCAACTTAACTGGCAGGGTCAAAGTGTCAGCGTGCCGATCCAGGTTAGCGGCATGGACCAGCATCATCCGCGCGAGTTTGTGCGCGACGTAGCGCCTGTGTTGTCACGCATGGGCTGTAACGCCGGGACGTGTCACGGTTCTGCCCAGGGGCGGATCGGCTTTAAGCTTAGTCTGCGCGGGTACGATCCGATTTTTGATGTGCGGGCGTTAACAGACGATTTGGCGGGTCGACGGGCAAATCCCGCGGCGCCCGAGCGCAGCCTGTTCTTATTAAAGGCCACCGCGGGCGTGCCGCATGCCGGGGGACAACTGACGCGCGAGGATGAAAGCTACCACGAAGTGCTGCTCGATTGGATTCGGGATGGGGCAAAATTTGATCCCGCCGCACCGCGCGTGACGAAACTAGAACTCCTTCCACAAAATCCGGTGATCTCCCGCCTGGGCGATCAACAACAAATGGTGGTGCTGGCCACGTATTCCGACGGCCGCGTGCGCGATGTCACACGCGAGGCATTTTTGGAAAGCGCCAATACCGAGGTCGGGACCGTTTCGCGCATGGGCCTGGTAACCGCCGAACGCCGCGGCGAGGCCGCGCTGCTGGCCCGCTTTGAAGGAGCCTACGCCGCCACCACCGCTACCGTCATGGGGGACCGCGAGGGATTTGTCTGGGTGGAACCCCCAACCTGGGGCAAGATTGATGAATTGGTAGCGAGGAAGTGGCAACGAATGAAGATTCTACCCTCGGATTTGGCCGGTGACGCCGAGTTTTTGCGCCGCGTCTATCTCGACTTGACGGGACTTCCCCCCACGGCCGCGCAAGTGCGCGAGTTTTTGGCGGATACCCGCGACACGCGGGTTAAACGTGACGAAGTGGTCGACCGCCTGGTTGGCAGTCCGGCATATGTCGAGTATTGGACCAACAAATGGGCGGATCTGCTGCAAGTCAATCGCAAATTTTTAGGCCCCGAGGGAGCCAAATCATACCGCCGCTGGATTTATGAACAACTGGAAAAGAACACCCCGTATGACCAGTTTGTGCGCTCCATCCTGACCGCCAGCGGCTCAAATCGCGAACATCCCGCCGCATCCTATTATAAGATTTTGCGGGAACCGACAGCCATCATGGAAAACACCACGCACTTATTCTTAGGCGTGCGGTTTAATTGCAATAAGTGCCACGATCATCCGTTTGAACGCTGGACCCAGGACCAGTACTTTCAAACCGCGGCTTATTTCGCCCAGGTGGGGCTGGACGCCGATCCCGCCAGCAAAGACCAGCGCATTGGCGGCAGCGATGTCGAAGGGGCCAAGCCCCTCTACGAGATTATCCTCGACCGTCCACAAGGGGATCTTAAGCATGATCGGACCGGCCAGACCGCCGCGCCGCAATTTCCGTATGCTTGCCAGCATCCCGCCCCCTCGTCAGACACCCGCCGCGAGCAGCTCTCGGCCTGGATGACGTCCCCCGACAACCAGTATTTTGCCCGCAGTTATGTTAATCGGCTCTGGGGCTATCAATTTGGCGCGGGGATCATGGAACCGATCGACGACTTGCGCGCCGGCAATCCCCCCAGCAATCCCGAGTTGCTGGATTACCTGACCCAAGAATTCATCGCCAGCGGCTTTGACGTGCGGCACATGCACAAGCTGATTTCCAAGTCGCGGACTTATCAATTGTCGTTTGCCGCCAATCAATGGAACGAGGATGACAAGCTCAATTACTCGCACGCCACCCCCCGCCGTTTGCCCGCCGAAGTCCTGTTTGACACGGTTTATAGCGCCCTGGGGACCAAATCCAACTTTCCCGGCGCCGAGCCGGGGATTCGCGCCGCCGCGCTGCCGGATTCGGGGATAGAGCTGCCCGGTGGATTCTTGTCGACGTTTGGCCGGCCGGTGCGCGAAAGCGCCTGCGAGTGCGAGCGTTCCAGCGGGTTGCAGCTGGGGCCGGTGATCGCGCTGATCAGCGGGCCGACAATTGCGGAGGCCGTCGGTGCCATCGATAACGACATGGCCAGCTTTGTAAAGGCAGAGCCCGATAATCGCAAGCTTGTGGATGAGTTGTTTGTCCGGCTATTAAACCGTCCCGCCACCGAGTCCGAGATTGCCGCCAGTCTGGGACTCTTGGATCAAATTCCCGCCGAGCATGAAAAGCTGCTGGCCCAACTGGCCGCCAAGGAGGCGGAAATCGCCCCGATCCGCGCCCAACAAGAAGCGGCTCGTGCCGCCGAAATTGCCGCCGCCAAGCAGGAATTATCCGCCCACGAGGCGGAGATCGCCCCGCGCGTGGCCCAGCAAGAACAAGAGCGCGCCACGCTCATTGCCACCAACGAGGCCGCCCTCAAGCAGTATAATGATTCCTTACCCGCCCAACAGGCCGCCTGGGAACAAGGGCAACTGACCGGTCCCGAGTGGTTCACGCTGCTGCCAGCCAAGGTTACTCCCCCCGGTGGTTACACTTCGGTCGTGTTGGCGGACCGCTCTGTCCTGTCTAAGGGGGCCGGCAAGGGAGTGACCACCGTCGAACTGGCGACCGATTTAACGGGGATAACCGGCTTGCGGCTGGAAGCGCTCTCCGACGAAAGTTTGCCCCATAAAGGTCCTGGCCTGGCGGCGGATGGAAATTTTGTCGTTAATGAGCTCGAACTATTTCTGGTTGGCCCGGATGGCGCCACCTCCACCAAGGTGCCGCTGCACAACGCCCAGGCGGACTTTAGCCAGAATGGTTTTGAAGTCGCCAAAGC
Organism: Pirellulales bacterium; assembly: GCA_033762255.1. Lineage (NCBI taxonomy): Bacteria > Pseudomonadati > Planctomycetota > Planctomycetia > Pirellulales > Pirellulales bacterium. The sequence goes on from JANRLT010000039.1 coordinate 29,048, forward strand.
GATTGACGGCGACCAAAACGAAGGGAACGGCTGGGCCGTGCATCCGCAAATTGGCCGCACGCATTGGGCGGTGTTTGCGCTCAAAGAACCCTTGGCCGGCGCTGGCACCAAAAAACTCACGCTAAAAATCACACATAACTACAGCACCAATTTTCTCTTAGGCAGGTTCCGTATTTCGGCCACGACCGCGGCGGGCACGCTTCCCCTGGGCCTATCCGAGGAACTCTCCGCGGCCCTGCGCACGGAACCGGCCCAACGCGGTCCCCTGGGCGAACAACTTACGGCCATGTTTCGCGCCCTTGATCCAGAATTTCAAAAACTGCAACAGGCATTAACCGCCAGCCAGCAACCGCTGCCGGTCGATCCCAAATTGGCCGAATTGCGCAAAAAAGTCGAATCCCTAGAGAGCCGGCAAATCCCGCTGGACGGGCGGCTCAAGCAACTGCGCGAAGACGCGGCCATGAGCACCGCGCAACTGGCCAACGCCCGACTGGCCTGGGCACAGGATATCGCCTGGGCGTTGATCAACAGTCCGGCGTTTTTGTTCAATCATTAACGGACCCGCGATCGAAACGAATTTCCCCATTTAAACCCCGCGCGACCGACGCCGCGCTTTCCGTTCTCCCCTTTTTTACCTAATAAGGATCCCAACCATGCTGGTCATTCCCGGACAACCTGGCAAAGATGTGTGCGATCGCGAGGTGGGACTGAGCCGCCGCGCTCTGCTACGCGTGGGGGGCTCGGCCATGTTGGGACTAAGCCTGGGACGGGCGTTTGAGTTGCAGGCCTTGGCCGCGACCGCTGCAACCGCCGATGGCAAAGCCCAACCCGGTTGGGGCAAGGCCAAAAGCATTATCATGGTCTATCTGCAAGGGGGGCCGAGCCACCTCGATTTATGGGATCCCAAGGAAAACGTTCCCGATAACGTCAAGAGCGCGTTCACGTCGATCCCGACCAAGCTGACCGGCGTGCACTTTACCGAAATCCTGCCCAAGCTGGCCGAACTGAACGATAAGTTCACCACGATCCGCTCGATGAGTTACACTCCCAATGGGCTGTTCAACCACACGGCCGCCATCTATCAAATGATGACCGGCTATACAACCGACCGAGTCAGTCCGTCGGGCCAGTTGGAGCCTCCCAGCCCCAAGGACTTTCCGAACTTTGGTTCGCAGATCATCCGCCTGCAGCCGGTCAAGGAACCGATGCTGCCTTTTGTGATGCTCCCCCGTCCACTGCAGGAAAGCAACGTCATCGGCAAGGGGGGGACCGCCGGATTTCTGGGCCGCGCGTACGACCCGTACACGCTGTATCCGGACGGCGACGACATGGACCTGAACAAGATGGACAAAATCAACATTGACGACCTCAAGCTGCGGCCCGACGTATACGCCAGCCGCCTGGAACGCCGTGCCAAGCTACGCGACGCCATCAACGCCGGCATGCCGGAAATCGACAAGGCGGTCAAGGATTATAAGCTAAATTCCTACTACTCCCGGGCGCTCGATCTGGTCATTTCCGGCAATGCCCGCGAGGCGTTCCGCCTGGATGCCGAAACCGACGCCACGCGCGATTCCTACGGCCGCAACACCTTTGGCCAAAGCTGTCTATTGGCCCGGCGATTGGTCGAGGCTGGCACCCGCGTGGTCGAGGTCGTGTGGCCCAAGGTGGCCAATTCGGACAATCACTCGTGGGACCATCACGTCGATTTGACCAAGCGGATGAAGACGCAATCCGGGCCGATGCTGGACCAGGGTTTGTCGGGCCTCTTCGCCGATTTGGATCAGCGCGGCATGCTGGAGGAGACGCTAGTCGTGGTGGTGGGGGAATTTGGCCGCAGTCCGCAGCGCGGCGTCAGCACCTCGGGCAATGGCAACAGCGCCGACGGGCGCGACCATTGGCCCTATTGCTATACGGCGCTGGTGGCCGGGGCGGGGACCAAGCGGGGCTACGTCCATGGCAAAAGCGACAAGACCGCTTCGGCCCCGGTGGAGGATCGCGTGCATCCGGGCGAACTGCTGGCGACGATTTACCACGCCTTTGGGATCGACCCGCACACCATTGTCTATAATCACTTGAACCAACCGCGCGAACTGGTCCCTGCCGCGGCGGTAACGGCGCTGTTTGCGTAGGTGCCTGTGGATAAACTCGCTGCACGTCGCAGGTTGCCTGGGGTTAAGCCTAGCGAGCTCCCAGCGGGTGAAAATCAGAATGATGAATGATAAGTGCAGAAGGATGAAAGAAAATCTAAAATTTGAAATCGGTGATTTCAAATTTGAAGAGGTGGCTAAGGCTGAATGCAGTGCAATAGGCACCTGACCTTGTTCCTGTATGCGCAGCAATAGCAGCCCACAATGTGGCGCGTAAATCTTTGCAGAATTGCTTTTTTGCCGCTGCTCAGCCAAGGAAAAAATTTCTTGGGCCACCCGCGGGTATGTTAGCTGTGGCGGTTTTGTTTGTTACTGATACTGGTTCAAGGAACAAATTCTTTGGGTAGCCGATGAAAAATCTGGACTAATTGCTAAAAAATTTTAGTTATAGAGGCTTATCTGACTTGCCTAAATTGCACGCCTCGCAAAGGGTCCACAAGTTATCATCTAAGTTTGAACCGCCCACTGCAAGTGCTTGTTTGTGGTCAATATGAAGAACTACGCCAGATGCCTGAGTTGCACCGCAAATCTGGCAACGGAATCCATCCCGTTTCATCAAATCGTATCTGCGGGATTTTGAAATTCCGTCTCTTGGTGTTGACTCTGGCAGTATCATTTCGTCTGCTTCCGTTTCTGGTCCCAGATAGCCAGTAGGAACTTCAGCCATACTCAAGCTCTGGATGATTGCACCGCTTCGCATTTTTATAACTGGTTTCAATCTTCCTTCTCCTGTCCAAAACAAGCAAAAATGCGGGTTTCGCCAATGAGGTGATTTGTCCTTTTCGAATTGCATTTTTTTCCCAATGTCAAAACCCCTTCCCATGCGTCGTGAAGCACGGTCTTCAAGCCATCTTTTAACTTCCTCTTCTTCAGTTTGATCATACTTTGCTTGATCCTTTGACAGGACAATCGGCGTGACAAGATCCTCACCGCGCGCTAATAACGATACGAATAAAACTAGCCTCATCATTAGTGCTTTTGCAGCTTCAAGTTCAAAAGTTGCGTTAGATTTCTCATCCCATTGATCAACCCTTGGCTTTATTTTCGAGGATTTCTCGATAAAGCTTTCTGCCGACTCTTCCAGTTCATAGGAGCCGCAAAAAAAAAAGTGTTTTTCAGTATCTGCAAGCCAGCAATCAACAATCATAATTTTAAGCTCCTCGTCAATTTGCACAAGTGCTGTCCCTACTGTATATGGTTCGTGGCCTTTCGGAAAGCGAAGTAACACCGTGGCGAAGGGTAGTTCAATTGACTTCATCGCAAGGTCGAGTCGAACAGTCTTCGCAAGCGAAATAGCAACAGGCCAAAAATTGTAGTACGGTCGATTTTCGTCAACCCATTCCTGCTCGGCGCTCGCAAAATGATAGGAAAGATCAAAATTATCAGAAAGTATTTTCTGACCCTTTTCCATTGCGTTAACAAAGTTGTTTATTATTTTTTCACGAAACTCTGCCGACTTAATGCCAGTCAGGTGAATTCGATTACCATTGCCTCCCTTATTTTGGCGCAAGTATCTATTCTTGACAGTTATGTACTGGTGAAATTGCATATAAGTATCCGATCTTCAAATGCCTTAAACCGGAATTCAATTGCTAAATTCAAAATACACTTAATATTCCGACTATGCCATCATTAGCTCTGAAAAACAGTGGACCGTGAGCAGCCATTAACCATTACTGCTAGCGGGTAGCTCAGCTAAATCGCCAACTAGCTAGCACCGCAACTTATTCCAGTGTGCGCAGCATAAGCGGCCCACAAAGCGGTATGTAAACCCTTTGCAGAACTGCTTTTTTGCCGCTACGAGGCCCAGGAAAAAATTTCCTGAGCCACCTGCAGAATAGATAGTGCCGGAACTTTTGGTATTCAATTCTGCATTTTTCATTCATCATTCTGCATTCAATTGGGTGTCTGGGGGCGAGCCTCAGCCACCCATTGCTAATTTGTAATTTGTATTTGACTCCCTACTTTCCCACGCCCGGGACCACGGCGGAGACCCCCTCGCGGATCGTAATGTCGTGGCTTAGCACCTGCTGCTGGCCGACAAAGTAATTATGGTCGTCCTCCACGACTAGATTGAACGTCTTGACTGGCTTTTCGACCAGTTCCACGCTGCGGATCGGCTCGGTCACCTTGAGGCCATGCAGGACCATCCCGGGTTGCAGCTCGCGGGCCTTGACCCAGCCGGTACCAACCACCCAAAACGGATGCCCGCCGGTCGCGCGGATGGTCTCCGCACCGCACAGGATGTGAAACAGCGGCTGCGGATCGCGCGTGGTCGTTTTCAGCACCGGTCGCCAGCCCAGTGCGCCGGTCGCTGTATCTTGGGCTAAGACCAAGTCCCCGGCTTTGATCCGGTCGATGGCCACTAGCCCCGTGGAAGTGGTAATGGGCGTGCCAGCGGGAAGGCAGGAACAAGAAGTGCTTACACCAAATACTGCTAACATTGCAGGCGTAGAAAGTTGGCCGTCAACGTAGTAATTTACACCATCTGAGTAAAATGACCTACCGTAATAGTAAAAATTGCTTCCAGCAGTTCTGCTAAGTACAGGATAGCCAAAACTATCAACGGAAGTATTCCCTGAAACGTCGACAAAACCGCTCTCTTTTATTCGTTTTTCACGAATTTTCTCCATATCGCGCTTCCATTGCTCTTGTTCAAGTTTCAATTTTTCAGCCTCGGCTTGCTTACGTTGATGTTCCTTCTTTGCTTTTAGATCTTTTTCCAATTCTGTCACATATTCAGTAATCTCCGGAGGCGCAATCACCACCGCGCTCTTGGTCGCCTTGTAACTTGTGTACAGCGACTTCTCTCCAGTCGTGTAAACCTCATTCACGTCGTTCCACCAGCGCCACCAATCTTGCGGCGAATCGAGTCCCGTTGACTCGGTAATCATGGCCAGCATTTGCATCACCCGCCGGTTATGCTCGTCAATGGACTGATTCCGCGCTTGCCGCACCTGATCCCGCGCGGCGGAGGCGGCGCGGGCTTGGCGGCCAGCCTCGTCCAGGGCCAGATTTTCCTCACCATCGCAATAAAAGGTATGGTCAAAGACAGCCAGTTGTTGTTTGTTCTGACCGTCGGCAAAATAGCTTTGGCGATAGATCAGCTTGCCGCCGCGGGCGACGGTCAGTTCCATGCTTGCCAATACCGGCCCCTTCAGCTCCGCCAAGAGCGCCGGGATAAAGGTGTGCCAGTCCCGTCCCTTGAGCGCGTTCACCGCCGCGGATTCTAGCTCCGGCGTGTTGGCAAACAGCGCGTGCCGCACCAGCGACTGGCTGGACTCCGCCCAGGGCGTTTTGGCCAGGGCCGCGATGACCACCCCCGCCCCCTCCGGCGAAGCGGTCGAAAAGATCAGTTCCCATGTCGGCACAATCGCCGGATCGGTGATGGTCAACAGTTCCGCCACCGTTTGCTCATGCGACAGCTTGCCATTCTGGAACTTGGCATACACTGTTTCCAACTGCGCGTGATGCCGCTGATACGCGGCGGCGACAGCCTTCGCATCCGCTCGCGCGGCGGCCAATTCTTCGGGGGTAAACCATTGCCCATCCACCCCAGGCTGGCCCACCATGACATGCCCCAGCCGCTGGTGCGCGGCGGCATGTTCAGGCTCTAGTTCCAAGACCCGCGTTAAATGCACCCGTTCTTGGTCCGGCAGCCCATGTTTAGCACAAAAATCGGCCAACGCCAGCTGCCCCGCTGGCGTGGCCGCGGTCTGATCCCTCAGTCGCTGATATTCCGCCAGCGTCGCTGGAGGCTTGGTCGTGCGCAAGTAATCTTCCACCGTGATCCACTTTTGCTTCATGCGCAAATATCCTAGTTGACTGCGCAAAAGTGGGTCATTGGGGGTTTTGGCCAGGGCTTCGTTCAGGATTTTGGTTCGCTTGCTAAACTCACCCGCTTGCGCGGCGGCCAACGCAGCCTGAATTGTTTGATTTGTGTTAGAAGTGTTGGATATTACTTCGGCGGCATGACTGCCGGGGACGGTACCATGACTCACCATCATCACCACCCAGCCAATTACCGGCCCAGCCGCAAAGCAAGAACGCGCGAACATGGGATTTCTCCTGTTTTTTTAGATGAGCGGGGGGGAACGGAGCGATGACGGCGCCCAATCAAGCAGCCGCTGCCCCAGCATTCCCAATCAAAAGCGATATAAAATTAACGCAACCCCTCTGAGTTTGACTCTTAGTTTGTCAGAGAGTTGCCTGTTCCGTAAATAGCGGACCTGCCGGAGAGAACAGGACACTATTCAAAATACACCTAGCGAGAGCCGCGGCCAACACCGGACAAAAAAATTAAAGTTTTTGTCCAGGATTGAACAGGGGCAGGGGCAAAAGTGGCACAAAGAGAAATAAACCGGACGCTAGCGCGTGGCGGCTGATGGCTTATCCAATCACGGTGACAAAATCAGCCGCCGGGCGCTAGCCCACGGTTACTGTAAACGGCTAAACAGTGACGCTAAATCAACTTGCCCCGGGGTCGGGAGTCTGACGCGGTGGTAACGTATTTGGCGGGTGGGCTTATTCGCAGAAGACTCCTGACCCCCTTTGCTTTGTCTAGGGGAAAGGGAGCGTCTGGCGCGCGACAGTGGATGAATCGGGCCGTTGGCCCTACAATTGTGTATTACTCTTAACCTAGGGCGACGCTGCGCTTGCCCTAGGCTGGGATAGGTTGGGCCTTTGGCCCACAAAAAATTGAACGCCTTTGGCCCGTACTTACTTGGGCAACAAAATTTTTCGCACACTGCGAAGAATAAAACGGTTAATAGTACGGATTCCTTTTGCGAATCTACCCAAATCTGCTACAAAAAAGAGAGAGCGCGTCAGGCTCAATTAAGGGCAGAAAACTTTTCTTTTTGCGGCACGGGGTAACGATGCAAATGCCAACCCTTCTTTTGTCTCCCGCGGCTTGCGCCCGTTCAGCCAGACGTTTGGCCGTACGAACATGCCTGCTCGACAAGCTTTTCCCCATCTTGACTTTGACCGCTGTTCTCATGCTATTGTCGGGAGAGCTTTCGCTCTGGGCCCAACCACCAAACAAGCCCGTGTTGCCCGTTCCCGCCAACCGGGCCGTGCCGCAACAGTTGCCGCGTAGCACGCAGTTTGTCGGCTCACTTGTGGTCAATACCCCGCAGGGCAAACGGACGGGGACGGCGTTTGTTGTCTCACCCACGGGCCAGATCGCCACGAGTTTTTCGTTAGTGGAAGGGGGGACAAAGGCTCAATTTGTGTTACCCTCCGCAAAGAAGCCGTTTGATGTCACAGGAGTCTGGGTGGCTAGTCAAAAAACGGATTTAGCGATCCTGGCCATTGCCGAACCGGGTCAAAACTGGGAAGGCCTGCCGCTGGAAACAAAAAATTGGCCCGCGATAGGCGAAGCACTAATTCCACAACTTGGCCCGCGCTCTCCCGCGATCGATCAGCAGTTTCCCCTCTTAGACCCGCGCCCGGGCCAACAAAAATTCTATTTCCCCCGCTTGCACCGTCAGTTATCTGGCCGCGAGTTTTGGGCGGGATGGGAAAAACTGCCCGACACAGCCATCGGACGGGATCCATTTTTACATTGGTACGCCCTGGATGTTGGCATTGATCCCAGCGGCGCGGGGGCTCCCGTGTGGAACAGGACCACCGGGCAAGTCGTGGGGATCCTTTCCGGCGTGACGGCCAATCCGCGCGAATTACGCTGGGTGACGCGGGCGAGTCACTTGGTCGAGCTATTGGCGGAAATTCCCGCGCAGCCCAGCCCGTTGGCCACGCTCAAAACCTGGCGTGATCCCCTGGCCCCGCTGATGGACTTACCCGAGAAAAATCCCGCGGCGCCGAATGTCGCCGCGCAACCAGATGCCCCCGCGCCGAATGCCGCGGTGGTAGGAGATATCTTTGCGCAAATTCGTGCCATTGCCGATCCCGCGCTGCTCAAGCGCGATGGTTACTTGGCCGAGCGGTACGCGGCCAACGCGCGGCGAATTGCGGAGCTAGAATCGCAAATCAGCGCGGTCGAGCAACTGTTGCCGCGCTTGCGGGATGAAAATGTGGAGGCCCGTGCCAAGCAAGACCAGGTGCTGACCCGCATCAACACGATGCAGCCGGAGCAGCCATATCAATCGACCAGGGTGGTCAACGTTCAAGACGAAACGGGCCGAATTCAGCCACGCCAGCAACAGGTGACGTTGTATCGCTTTTCGGCCCGACAAAATGCGGAGATAGCGCGGCTGCGGGACGAGGGCTTTGCCCAACAGGGAGCGGTGACCACCAGCGAACTGCTGACGCATGTCGCGCGCAATGGGGACTTGCCCTTTTTACGCGCTAGTCTGGCCCATGAGCAGCGCGAAACCTTTTTTCTGACGGATCCATTGGAACTGCGCGAAAATGAGGAAAGCCGCCGGCTACTTACCGCGCTGGACGCGATTATCGACGAAGGAGGCGCCCCCGCGGCGGTACTGATCGACCGGGCCATGTGTCATTTGCATCTGCGCGACTTTGCCGCGGCGGAGGCCGATCTGCAAGCGGCGATAGGCGTTGATACCACCATCACCCACGTGGCGAACGCCGCGCGGGCCAGAATATTGCTGTTAACGGCCTTAGCCAATGATGCCGCCAAACCCTCGCAGATCCAAGCCGCGACAGAGCAACTACAACGCGCGTACAAACTGTCGGCCAAGGACCCGCGGGTGCTTGCCATCGCCGCGCGCATGGATCTGGACCAAGAGCAATATGCGCCGGCGGGAAGAAAACTTTTGCAATTGCATCACCAGGGCCAGAGAACGTTGGAGACACGCTTGGCGTTGGGTTGGCTGCTGCTAGCGGCCTCCTCAAGCGATGTGAATAATCCCGAATTAGCCGAGCATTTGGCAAGAGAATCTTGCTTTGGCACCGCGGCGCGCGATTGGGCGGGACTGGCGCTCTTGGCGGCGGTCCATGTTAAGCAGCAAGAACATGACGAAGCGGAACGTTTGTTAGACGCCGCGCTCTTAATCGCTCCCGAGTCGGGCACAGCACAGGGGGAACACTGGCGATTTCAACTGACGCGAAAGCAACCTCTGGAGCGGTTTTGGAAGTGAGTGTTATGTAGGGCGGAACTGGTTCCGCCTTCCGTGAAATGTTCATTTGGCGGATCACGATCCGCCATACGTCAACCACTTGGTGAAAGTCAGAATTAAAAATGATAAATGCAGAATAGCCGCATTCAATTCGTAATTCGTAAATTGTAATTCGTAATTACATCAGCGCTTGGCCTTGGTAGGGGGCTTCTTTGCATCCTTTTTGGGCTTCTTGTTTTTCTTATCATTCTTTTGGCTGTTGTTACCTTTTCCCATGATCGTGCTCCTGTGTAAAAAGGGGGGAATGAATCGTGGCTATGCGGGGTGGCCCGCACCTGCCCACATATCTAACCAAAATTGTAGCAAATCCACCCATTTCAGGAACACCAAATGGGCGGGTAGCGTGCAGAGTCGCGGAATGTGGCACCAGAGGCGGAGGAGGTAGGCCTTTTTCGCACAGACCATTGGACCTTTGCTCGGATACGGTGGGACTGCGCAGTGGCCCATCAAGCAAACAGGAGGAAGCTTGGATGCTTGTCGCCACCATGTCATCCCATTACGGATTGATTGCCCACGGCACCGGATTGATTGCCCACGGCACCGGGACGGTGCCTGCTACTTTGTTGCCACGTAGGCAACCTCCAATGCTTTACGGATTGGCTTTTTTCCTCTATATTTTTGGGCTTGTTGCGAATTTTTTTGCCCTACGCTTTTTTCCACAGCAGGCCCCATGCGCACTTATTGCTTCACTTGTGGTTTTCTCTTGGCGTGTGTTTTTGCGGGCTCATTTTCTGGCTGGTATGGAAGCCGCCTGTGGAACGACGCCCAGGCCCAGAATGCGGCAGCGTCAGCCCCGGCTGGCCGGCAACTTCCGCAGCCCGACCCAACGTTTCAAGGCAAAATTGCCGAAACTGTTCCCAATTCAACTGCCAGCTTTCCCCTGCCCCTGCGGGCCAAGCCAGGCTCCCCCAATGTGCTGATTATCCTGCTCGATGATGTGGGTTTTGGGATGTGTTCGACATTTGGCGGACCGGTGCCAACGCCTAACATGGATAAATTGGCCGCAAATGGCCTAAAATACACGCGGTTTCACACGACCGCGCTTTGCAGTCCGACCCGCGGCGCGCTCTTGGCCGGGCGAAATCATCATAGCATCGGCACGGGGGTAATCATCGAGATGGGGACCGGCTTTCCGGGTTACACGGGGATCATTCCCCGCAGCACCGCGCTGGTCTCGCAAATCTTGCGCGATAATGGCTACGCCACCAGCATGTTCGGCAAATGGCATAACACGCCCGAACCAGACATCAGCCCCGCCGGACCATTCGACCGCTGGCCTACGGGATTGGGCTTTGAATACTTTTACGGATTTAACCAAGGCGAAACCCACCAATACTATCCCACCCTGTATCGCAACACCGTGCCGGTGCCCCAACCCAAATCGCCAGAACAGGGGTATCACTTTACTGCCGACATGACAGACGAAGCGATTGCCTGGACCCGCAATGTTCGTGCGGCTGACCGCAGCAAACCGTGGTTCTGCTACTTTAGCACGGGTGCCGCCCACGCTCCGCATCACGCGCCGCCAGAGTGGCGGGAAAAATTCAAAGGAAAATTCGACCACGGTTGGGACAAACAGCGCGAACTGACTCACGCCCAGCAATTAAAACTGGGGATCATCCCCTCCGGGACACAACTAACCCCCCGCCCACGGGAAATTCCTTCTTGGGAAAGCCAATCCCCCGAGGCTCAGACCGTTTATCTGCGCCTGATGGAAAATTACGCGGGTTTCATGGCCCATACCGACCATCACGTGGGCCGGTTGATCGACAGCCTGGAAGCGTCGGGTGAACTAGAGAATACGCTGGTTTTTTATATGGTGGGGGATAATGGCCCGAGTGCCGAAGGAGGACTCGAAGGGACATTTAGCGAACTCGCGAGCCTGCTGGGGATTCAACTGGGTCTGCAAAGCACGATCCAGCGGTTGGATGAAATTGGCGGTCCGAAAAGCGAGCCGCATGTCCCTGTCGGTTGGGCCTGGGCCATGGCTAGTCCGTTTCAATGGACCAAGCAAGTCGCCAGCCATTTTGGAGGGACACGGAATCCGCTGATTGTGCATTGGCCCAAGGGGATAAAAGCCAAAGGGGAAACGCGCACCCAATTTCATCATGTGATTGACGTGGTGCCAACGATCCTGGAAGCCTGCCAGATTGTCGAGCCAAAAACAGTCAATGGCATTCCCCAAAAGCCCATCGAGGGAATCTCGATGCTGTACAGCTTTGACGGGGCAAAAGAAAAAGACCGCCGCACAACGCAATATTTTGAAATGTTTACCAACCGCGCGATCTATCACGAAGGCTGGGTGGCCTGCAGCCGGTTTGGCGTTCCTTGGGTAACCGCTGGCCGTGACGGGGATTTTTTAAACGTTCCTTGGGAACTATATCACGTTGATCAGGATTTTAGCCAGGCCAATAACCTGGCCGCCCAGGAACCCGCGCGGCTAAAGGAGTTGCAGGCGGTTTTTGTGGCGGAAGCGATGAAATACGATGTTTTCCCCTTAGATGCGCGGAAGTCTGAACGCTTGGACCCCAAATTACGCATCGCGGGAACTCCGCCGACGGAATGGACCTACTTTGGCAATAATGTCTGGCTGCCAGAACCGATCGGCCCGCAAATTTTCCCCCGGCCGCATACGATCACGGCCAAGCTTATCATTCCAGAAGGGGGCGCCGAAGGAGTCGTCGCGTGCGCCGGAGCGTTTTCCGCCGGATGGTCGCTGTATGTCAAGGATGGTCGGCCCCACTTTCGCTATACGCTGTTTGAACTGGCCGACTTGACGATTAGCGGAGAAAAGGAACTTTCGCCAGGACCAGTGACGCTACGCACCGAGTTCATACCCGCAGGCGCTCCCACCGGCGGCGGCAAACTCCGGTTATTTGTCAACGAGCATCCCGTTGGCGAAGGCGTGCTAAAACGGACGTCGTTTCGACATGGGCTGGAACCTTTTGAACTGGGCCGGGATTCAATCACATCGGTCGATCCCGCTTACGCGGACCGGGGCAAATTTGAATTCACCGGAACCATTGAGGAAGTGAAATTTGAATTGAAAAAGTAGACATGCGGGCGTAATAGATTTTTAGTATGTCAAATAGTACCAGCCGGGCAGGTGGCTGGGGGACGAGAGTGGGTGGCGGGGGACGAGCCTAATCAAGCCCAAATCCAGGAAACGACAACCAGCTTGAATCATGCATGCAGGAGATATCTGGTCGCGACCCTAAAAAAGTAAATTCGTTGGCTTCGGGAATAATCCCAGCCGGCCTTCGTTATTACTCCCAGTCGTCCGGCAATCGTTGTCGGACACGCAAATACGGCGATTTTGCGGCGTTTCTTTGCCGGAAATTGCCGAAAAACTCATTATTCCGGGGAGTATTCTGATGAAGACGTCATTGATTGGTAGCGGCATTTTAGGGTTGATTTTGGGCCTGGGACAATTCTCTAACGCCTCGGCCTGCGACCGGGTGGTTTACACAACTTATCGTCCGGTGGTGGTGCAAAAAGTCGTCACACAACCGGTTGTTGTGGTCCCCACGGTCAAAGTCGCCCGGGTGGAAGTGGAACCCGTCACAATCACCAAGGTTGTCTCGGTGGCTGCTCCGATTCGCTTGCCTTCCATGGAAGCGGGGGGCACCTATCGAGCGCGCGTCGATTTTCCCGGCAGCGATGCGGGATTTGTTGTGCTGGTGGTCGGAAATGTCAAGCAACACTGCGAAATCCAAGGCTGGGCCAGCCAGCAAGTGACCTTCACCCTGCCTGCATTGGGTGTCAATGGGGACACCACGGCCCACTTGGAAATTATCAAGTCAAACGGGGACTTGGCCCGGCGGATTGCCATCAATCTGACACAGCCCGCGGACCTCGTGGAAGTATCCGCCGGGGACGCCATGGTCAATAAGCCATTAAAACCGGCCCAGCGCAATGGGCGGGTAAGCCTGGACGGGCTGCCTAATGCAGTTGCTCCCAGCGTGCCGGTCGAGGCTCCCGTGGCCCCCAGTGAAGGGGCATAATGCCCGCATAGACCTTATAAAAAGTGTTTCGCTAGGCGGCGGTAAGCATTTGCTACCCGCCGCTTTTTTTATTAGTCAAAAACAGGTTGCTGTTTTTTTTAGATTCTTAGTAATTCTGGCTTAGGGAATACCCCCAGGGATGGAACTTCGCTAAAATGTGGCTCAGGGACATTTATAACACCCATTTCAAAAAAGGGAGCGTGCCATGCAAGTGCGAGTGTTGGGTTTACTGGTGCTAGTCGGCCTGGTTGTGGCGGGAATCGGTGCGGCAAATACGTTGCAGGCCCAAAGAAACGCTCCCGCCGCCAAGGGTGTGGCAGGCAAAGCAGCCAAGGCAGCCACAGAAGTTGCTGACGCGGCCAAGTCCGCCGCCGCCACTGCCGCCGCCCCAGCCACGGACTTTTTAGCAAATCTGGATGCCGCCGTGGTGGAAGAAGTCCGCAAAGGCATGGCCCAAACCGAAGCCGCATTCAATGCCGGAAATGTGGATGCGCTGATCAGCGGTTTTATTCCTGAAGGGGAATATATTGACGAGAACGGCACGGTCTATCAAGGAGCGGCGGAAATCAAAGCCCTACTCACCTCGTTTTTTGCAAAGTATCCCGGCTCAAAACTAAGCGTCAACCTGGAATCACTCCGTTTTGTGGGTCCCGTGGCAATCGAAGAGGGGGTCCGCACGATCACCAGCAAAGACGATTCCACCAGCACCCAACTTCGTTTTATCGCGGTGCGGTATAAAACTCCCCAGGGCTGGCAATTGGTTTCCTTGCGTGATTTTAGCGATGACATTCCCACGCCCCATGATTATTTGCAGCCATTAGCCTGGCTGGTGGGCGATTGGGTCAACGAAGGTTCCGATGCTCGAGTCAAAATCAATTATCGCTGGTCGGCGGACGGCAATTTTTTACTCGGTGAATATGACGTGCAGCGGGATGGCGTGGCGGTGATGAATAGCACGCATCGAATCGGTTGGGATCCCGTGGCGGGCAAGATCCGCTCGTGGCTGTTTGATTCGGACGGCGGCTTTGGCGAAGGTCACTGGACCCAAGTCGGCGAGGAATGGGTTGTTAAATCGACAGCCACCCTGCCGGATGGTCAAACAGGGTCCGCAACCCTGGAATTTGTCCCGCTAGAACCAACCCGTTTTGTAATACGGGGGACGGATCGCCTGGCCGGCAACGAACGCCAGCCCGATTTTGAATTTGCTATTGTCAAACAAGCTCCCCAACCCCAATCGGGCAAGTAACCCTCCTGCTTATTCTTGCGATATTGAACATAATTCCTGTGGAGAAGCATATCATGAAACTTCGTTATTTTGGGATGTGGGCCACTTCCGTGGCGCTCTGCTGCGGCATGGTGGCAAGCGGGGGTTTGACAGCGCAGGCTCGTCCATCGATCGGTGGCGGGGGTGGCGCTAGAATGGGTGGCGGAGGAGGAATGGCCCGCCCTAGCATGGGTGGGGGGGGTATGGCCCGGCCTAACATGGGTGGCGGAGGGATGTCGCGGCCAAATATGGGTGGCGCAGGTGGCGGTGGAATGGCGCGGCCAAATATTTCGCGTCCCGCGCCAAACGTCAATCGGCCCTCGATGGGGAATGTCAATCGTCCCAGTACTCCAAACATTAATCGGCCAAACATCAGCAATCCCGGGATCAACCGCCCGTCGCTCGATCGGCCTTCGCTGGGGGGTATTCCCAATCGTCCCACGACCCGGCCGAATCTGCCGAACATCAATAATCCCGGGGCAAACCGCCCTAATTTACCTAACATCAACAACCCCAATATCGCCCGGCCAAATCTGCCTAATACGCGGCCGAACCTGCCCAATACCCGACCAACACTACCAAATCGGCCAGAGTTGCCAAATGTCAACCGTCCTTCGGTCCGGCCACCCAATCTTGTCGGTCCCACGCGGCCTGGTGGGGGTGCGACCACGCTACCCAGCTTGCCAGGGAATAACCGGCCCGGGGTCAATCGGCCAAATATTGATCGGCCTAGCCTGGGGAATATCAATCGCCCCGGCGTGGGGAATCGCCCGGATTTGCCCACCACATTGCCGGAGCTACCAAACAGGCCAAATCGACCAAATTTGCCTGATCTAGGCTTAAACCGACCTGGCACAAAGCCGGGGCTGCCTAACCGCCCGAATCTGCCTGATCTGGGCACAAATCTCCCAAATCGACCAAACCTGCCAAACCTGCCAAACCGCCCGGGGCTGCCCAACCGGCCTGAAGTGCCCATTGCCCGCCCCGAGCTGCCCATCATTGGTGGAAATCGTCCGGGAGGCAATTGGAATCGTCCTGATTGGAACCGCCCGGATCGTCCCAATATCAATATTGGCGATAACATCAACAATAATTGGAACATCAATAACAACTGGAACAATATCAACATTGCCAACCGGCCTAATTGGGATCGTCCAGGTTGGAATAACCCCGGTTGGGGGTGGGGTGGTGGCGGTAACTGGCATGACAATTGGTACAACAACTGCGTTAATGATCGGTGGCACGGCTGGTATAACGGCTGCTGGCACGGTTACTGGAATAGCAGTTGGTACCGACCGCTGCCGTGGGTAGCCACGGGCTGGGGTCTGGGCGCATGGACGAGCGGTTGGGGTTATAGCACCAGCTATTACAATCCCTATATCGTCTCCGTTCCCCAGACGGTGGTTGTGCCTTATGATTATTCCCAACCGGTCGTGGTTAATAATATCCAGCCCGCCGCTGATAGCGACGGATCGGCCGCCCCTCCCCCCACGGAGGATAGTGCTAACGAGCAAGCGGTGGCGTTCTTTAACGATGGTCTTGCTAAATTTCGCGCGGCGGATTACGCCGGCGCGCTGACGCAGTTTGACGCCGCGTTAAAGAAACTTCCCAACGACCCGGTGGTGCACGAAGTACGGGCTTTGGCGCTCTTTGCCCTGGGTGACTTCAATTCCGCGGCGGCAGCGCTCAATTCTCTGTTATCTTCCGCTCCGGGAATGGATTGGACCACAATGAGCGGCCTGTATGGAAATGTTGATGACTATACCAAACAACTTCGCGCGCTCGAGTCCCACCTCAAGTCCAATCCCAAGGATGCCGCGGCCGCGTTTGTGTTGGCGTATCATTATTTGGTGCTAGGCTCCAAGGACGCCGCTATCAACACGCTCAAAGCGGTCGTGGAATTACAGCCAAAGGACACCACAGCGCGGCGAATGCTCAACGCCCTGGTGCCGCCCGCCGCTCCGGCCCCCGTGGCGGAGGATCCGCCCGCGGACCCCAATGCTCCCGAAACTAATCTCGTCGGTACATGGCGGGCCGAGGCTGGTGACACGGCAATCGAATTGACGGTCACGCAGGATTCAAAATTTTCTTGGATGGCCACGCCCAAAGGCGAAGCCCCCGTCAAACTCGAAGGGGACCTCTCTTCCAGCCGCGACGGCCTAGTGCTACAAACCGCCGAACAAGGCTCCATGGCGGGTAAAGTGACAGCCCTGGGTGGTGACAAATGGCGATTTAACCTGGCGGGAGCTCCCGCCAATGATCCCGGCTTGATCTTTCAGCGCAAAGAGTAATCCGCCTGTTCATTAGGGCAAAAAACCCGCCACGTCAGCTTGGGGCTGTTATAACCCCCTGCCTACGTGGCGGGTTTGTTTTATGTGGGAAGTGATTTTTTAACACAAGTCGACGCGGATGACGATTTGGTATTTTTAACCTTGAACGAGATAAGTCCGCTTTACCATGGCTTTAACTTCCAGCCTAAAATAAATCCCACACCCAGGCACCACAAGGCGGCGGTACCGGGATTTTCCTTGGCGTAATCATGCATATATTGCAGCAAATCCTCGGTCATCTTTTTGCCCTGATCGATCATCTGATCAGCGCTCAGTTCCTTGTTGTGATTGTTTTTTTCCGCCTTGACTGCTTGGGCAACCATGGGTAAAGACTCCTAAAATGAGGTGCAAAATAGTAGCAGGTAAAAAATTGGATCAACTCTCCCGCGGGGAAGTAGCCTCGTGAGAGTTGATCCCGGAAATTAGCATCAATTGATCTCGGATGCATTCGAGGTTGATTTTTAACTCTTGAAATGGCATCGCAAACCGTTTGACTCCGGACTGAATCAAGGTCCAGGCCATAAGGCCGGCCAACACGCCCATGATTAATACAGTCACGGTAATGATGCCCAAAGACTGCAAAAGCGAGAAGTCGGCTTGAAGCAAGGCCACGACACCGCACGCCGCCGCCAAAAACAAAACTAATAGCATGAGGACCACAGCGACCACCATCAATCCCGCGCCAAGGGCCAAGCCGCTTTTAGCGGCGGCAAATTCAGCAATGAAATGCCGAATTTGCAATTTCCACAATTCACCGGACTTTTGTAAAGTATGGCCAATTTGTTGCCTTACGGGGACAGTGTCCATGATCAAAGCTCCCAGGGGAATTATTTAGTAAAGTTATCGCACCATGCGTTTCATAAAAATTCCTAGTAATAAACCGGCGTTCAACGCGGCTAAAAGCCATGGAAATGCTTGCTCGCGCCGCAGCATGGGGGGCTCCGGCTGGACTTTGGTTCCATCGCGGCTGTACCTTAACTGGCCCGCGGCAGTGGTGTAGGTATTAGGCATGGTGTTTTCTCACAAATGGTTCGGAAGCATGATTGTCCTGGACCGCAGGGCGCGATGGTTGTTCGCTCTTTTCGTCTCCCCGCTGGGAAAAGTGCTTATTAGCAAAGTCCATTCCCTGCCGCATCAAGATGCCCGTGCCATATTGGGCCGCCAGTTCCATGGCCCGTGACATGAGGGATTGCCAAAGGCTTGATTTTGCCGGGTGCCTGGAACTACTTTCCATTTGCTCCAGCTTTCTTGCCAACCGTTGCAGCAAGTCACGCTCGCTTTTAACGGCGGACTTGGCCGGAATTAACCAATATCCGATTGCCAGGGCCACGCCCCCCCAGATCCAGGGGGAATGTCGTATATATTCCCGCCAATCCAACGCTTGCTTGACTTCTCTTTGCAATTGCTGAATTTCCTGGCTGGTGGTGCGGCTATGGGATCCCAGGTCTTGCCTCACAAGTCGCATTTGTTCTCGCAAGTGATCGGCGTTTTGCGCGGGATCCTTCATGATGACTCACATAGTTTATGAAAGATGACATTAAAATAGCGACAGGCTCTGGTGTCAAAACAAAGCTAATATCTAATTTTGCTTTAACGCCCAGAGCCTGTTTCCCACACGCGGAAATTTCAAGGGGAAAAAATTAATTACGCACATGTCGCGCTAAATTTTCCGGCAGGATGGAGGCGAGCGAGTCCATCAATTGACGGCTCATGTTGTCATAAGCCCGGTAAGGGGTGCAAGTGTTCATTCGCTGCGACACCAAAAGCGCCACGCCCGCACCCGCTGCCATCCCCACGCCAAAAGCAATTAACAAGGATTGGGTGGGGCGGTGTTGGACAAATTCTTCCACCTGATGTTGCCCTTCCTCCAGGGTTTCGGCTGCAGCCTGATATCCATTTTTCAGCGTTTCGGCGGTTTGCTCATAACCTTTTTGCACCGTCTCCGCGACACTCCCCATCATGCCCTCCTGGCTCCCTTCGGCGGATTTACCCATTCCCCTGGCCGATTTATCAAGGAATTGCTCAATCTCATCGCGGGCCACGCCGGTACGCTGTTGAATTTTGCCAACCACTTGATCCACATTCCCACCGTAAATTTGCAAATCGTCATCCGTCAGCTTGCCCCAACGCTCCTTGACTTTACCCCGAATTTCATTCCATTTGCCTTGAATCATTTCTGAGTTAATCATGACTCTCTCCCATCCATTTAAAAGTAACAAGTGAGTTGTTCAGGCGTGCGGGATTGCACGGTATTGAAAAAAATAAATTTGCAAAGGTCGTGCCAAAGGTAAAAGCCGGGCGGCAAATTATGATATTAGCGGTTTCACTGATAATTTTCCCCAGTCTCTGATTACCGATACACCAGTCTGGTTTTGTGGCAATCAGCCGCAGCGCGCGCGCCAGGTGTTTTATCAACCTCTTAGGCGGCTTTTGCGCCACGCGGAGAAAACCGATTAAGGGCAACATCGTTTTCGGTGGCATGTCGTTCTATCTCTAATTTTATTCCACGCCCGCGACCTCTTACGGGTTAATCCGCTCGTCATTAATTCCATTTTCCCGCAGTTACCCCTTTTGAAATCAAGTTCCCTGGTTCGGAGGCGGACTCCCCGCAGTGACCTTTGGCGCTGTGATCTGATCTAAATGATGAACACTTGATGAACCTGGAAAGAAATGCGGTATAAAATTTGCAAAAATATAAATTAGACGTAGGGGTGGCCATTATTGATGCGCATTGCGCAGAAAGGCTCTATCATGTCGCGCTGTTACCTGGGTCCGGTCGTGCTTTTTTTATGGATGAGTCATTTAACGGCGGTCGCGGAGCCATCCACTTCCCCTCCGGAACCAGTGGGAGAGTTGAATGAACCGCGGGTATGTCCGGTTTCATTTGCCAAGGATTGGATTGGCAAAAGAGTCAAAACCGTTGCTGGAGACACGGTCGGCGCAATCGAAGACGTTGCGATTGATATTGGCAAAGGGGAAGTGCAGTCGGTCTTTTTGCAACCCCCCCCTCCCGCCAAGAAACCGCGGGAAATTCTGGCCATACCCGGCAAGTCCCTGGCCTTTAATACTGAACAGAATGAGTTGGCACGCGCGGAATTTTATATCGATAAATTACCACCCCCCCAGACCGAGATCGAATCTCGACCAAACTCACCGGGCAATCTGATATTACTAGCAAAGATCGAGCCGATCGCGGTGCTCGATAAGAATGGTGTGGAATTGGGAAAAATCAGCGATTTTGCCCTGGCGGCGGATCGTCTAACCGTGGCTTATGCGGTGTTTTTACCCGCCAACCCCACGAAGGAATTAGCCAAACATGAATTTTATCCCATTCCCTTGTCCGCATTCTTGTTTGATAGCAAGAAAAACCGCTGGATTTTAGACCTGGCTCCCCAAGTATTGCTTAACACTGCGGTTGCCAACACCCAACATCCACCCGCCAAGGTTGATTCCTTGTGGACGGAATTTGTGCATGTCCGTTATGGCCGGACGATCTTGGGGGGTGTGCAAGATAGCACTCAACAAGAACAAAAATCTCCGTAGTCACTAATGGTTAATCATTAATTGGTGGTGCCAGACAACAGGTTATTAGTGCCGCAGGGAATGGCCCCCACAATCGTTTGCAAGCCCTGTAGCGAAATAGGCTTGGTCACATACTGATGAAACCCCGCTTCTAGTGCCTGTTGACGCGCTCCATCCTGGCCGTATCCAGTAATCGCCACCAAATAAATATCGCTGGTTTCAGGAGACTTGCCTAAGAAACGGGCCACATCATATCCAGACATCCCCTCCGGCAGGCCAATATCGCAAAGCACCAGATCGGGACGCTTTTCCTGACACAAATCAATTCCCGCCTGTCCACTCTGGGCCACGTACACGGTATGGCCCATGAGTTCCAGCATTCGCCGCAACGGAAAAGCGGCGTCCCGGCGATCATCGATGATAACTACGGTGCATTGGCGTTGGGACTGGCGGCGGTCGGCGGCAACGGCAGGCAAGCGCGCGGGTTTTTCGATTCGCGGCAACCAAATTTGAAATTTAGAGCCTAGCCCCATGCCGGGACTGGAGGCGGCTATTTTTCCCCCGTGCAAATCGATCAATCCCCGGGCCAATGCCAATCCCAGCCCCAATCCCCCCCGTTTATAAACCGTGCCTCCCGGGCCTTGGGCAAACGGGTCAAAAATTAGCCGCAGGGTGGCCTCGTCCATGCCCTCTCCTTGATCCCGGATTTCAATCAAGGCGGAATCCGCTTGCGAACAAGTCAAAGCAATGGTTACCTCCTGGCCCCGGCGGGAAAATTTTATCGCGTTATGCAACAGATTGCCAAACACTTGGAGCAGCCGCGCGCTGTCGGCTTCCACCCAAACATCTTCCGCCGGCATATCACATACTAAATTAACGCCATACTCTCGATCTGCTTTGTTAGTATCCGAAACCGCCCGCTCCAACAGCGCCTTCAAATCCAACGGTGCTTTTGTAACTTGCAATTTGTTATGCGAAATGCGCGAAGCGTCCAACAAGTCATCCGCCAAACGTATGATGACATCGGTTTGTCGCTCCATGATGTGCTTTAGCTCCATTAATTCGGGGGGGAGTTCTTCCTGCAATTCCAAAACATCGATGGAATTCCGAATCGTAGCCAGGGGATTGCGCAATTCATGCCCCAACATAGCTAAAAAATTATTCTTAGCTTGATCCTGCTGTTGGAGATATTGGGCGAATTTATTCCGGATCTGATTGTCGCGGTATAAATAATAAAATCCTAAAAAAACCAACCCCACGCCAATGACCACAGCCGCCACATACAGCCGCCAGGCCCACGCCTTACTAAGGGCTATCTCCCCTTCCAACGCATGTTGGCGTTGTTTTTCGCGGGTTTCCAGCTTCGCCAACAGCAATCGGATGGCATCCATTTCCGCTTTACCCCGATTGTTGGAAATATAGTTATGGGCGGCGGCTTTGCCATGCTGTTCGTAGATTTCGATCGAGTGGGCCATCTCGACGAACTTTTGATTTACATGAATGGCGACCTGCTGAAGCGTCTCCAGAAATTCGACATCAGCCGCGCCGATTCGGCGCAAATGATTTATATGATCGTCTTTTTCTCGAATCGCCTGTAAGTAAGGGGCCAGGTATGTCTCGTTTCCCGTGATTTGATATCCCCGATGGCCCGTCTCGGCGTCTTGGACGGTGGATAATAATTTGATCAGTTGGCGGGATACGCCAATGGAATGGGCATGCCGCTCCTGCATGGTGGATAACTTTACAATACTTTGATAATTCATCCACGTAAAGCTTACGATAAAAACAAGCATCATGACCGCTACCAAAATAGCGGCGTTTAGCGAACGAGTGCCGATATAAGTTCCACGGAAAGGCATTGGTGTAAAAAAAATTACTATAAATTCGCCACTGACGTCCAATTTGCCCCGTGTTTAACGCACAAGGGGTTTTATTACCTCCAACTAATTTGGTATACTGCGATCATGAATTATTGAGGATTGTCTGAATATTTTACAAGACGTACCGTAATATCTTTTTACTCCCCCCTAGCGGCTATGCGCTTTTCCGCACTTATAGCCCCCATTTTCCATGCCCAAGATTCTCGTCATTGATGATGACCGCACCGTCAGGTATTTGGCAAAGCAAGCTTTGCTGGGGTTGAATTGTGAATTGCTGGAAGCTGATAATGCCGAGACCGGATTGCGGCTTTTACGCAAGGAACAGCCGGATGTCATATTATTAGACATTATTTTGCCGGATTTGTCGGGGCTGGAAGCCTATCACAAATTTCACGCCCTGGATTCAAAGCTGCCGGTCATTTTTATGACCTCCATGGAGAGCAGCGAGATCGCCATCCAAGCGATGAGCCTGGGAGCGTATGACTTTGTCATGAAGCCGCTGGATGTGAAATTATTGCTCCCGTTGGTTCAACAGGCGTTGGAAATTCGCCGCCTCATGCACGTGCCGGTAGCTCTTCCGGGGGGGAGCGGACTCCCCGAAAGTGCGGATCGGATTGTCGGCCGCAGCGCGGTGATGCAATCCGTTTATAAAGCCATTGGCAGGGTCGCGCAGCAAAATGTCACGGTGCTCATCCGCGGCGAAAGCGGCACGGGCAAGGAATTGGTGGCCCGGGCGATTTATCAGCATAGCAACCGGTCGGACGGTCCTTTTTTAGCCGTAAATTGCGCGGCTATCCCCGACGCCCTTTTGGAAAGCGAATTATTTGGCCATGAAAAAGGCTCATTTACGGGGGCGGATCAGCGCCGGATTGGCAAATTTGAACAATGCCACGGCGGTACGCTATTTTTAGACGAAATTGGCGATATGTCGCTGCTGCTCCAGGCTAAAATGCTGCGCGTGCTGCAACAACAGCAATTTGAGCGGATTGGCGGCAATCATACCATCACCACCGATGTGCGAATTATCACGGCCACAAATCGCGATCTTGAGCAAATGGTGGAGGCCCGCGAATTCCGGGCTGATTTGTATTATCGCCTGAGCGGATTTACCATTCACCTTCCCCCGTTACGCGAACGTCCAGCCGATGTCCCGCTATTATTGGAGCATTTTTTACGAATTTATTCATCCACGCTCAATAAAGACGTCAGCGGATTCTCTCAAGAGGTCCGCGATCTGCTCCAAAACTATTCCTGGCCGGGTAATATCCGCGAATTGCAAAATGTGGTGCGCCAAGCGTTGCTCAGCACGATTGGGCCAGTGCTATTGCCCGAATTTTTGCCCTCCAGCTTAACCCGTCCGGTAAAAAACCCCGAACCGTCGACCACCTCTGGCATAAACCCATTTAAGCCCGCCGGCTCACCGGTCTTCCACGCGCAACACGCCACCGAGGAAAAACCGGCCGCAAACGTGGATCAATTAGGCTCGGAAATCGCCCACCTCTTAATTCAAAACCAAGAAAATGTTTACGAAAAAGCACTGCTGGCGATGGAGCGTTTTTTGCTAACCCGCGTCTTGGAACAGACACAGGGCAATTTGTCGCATACGGCTAGAATTTTAGGCATTACCCGCGGGAGCCTACGCAATAAAATTAAGTCCGCCAGTATTCAAATAGATAAGCACGTGAAAATTGATGATCTCGAAAGCGAAAACACATTGGAAGAAAATTAAACTTTTCTCCCCAATTCCCCCTCTTGGGGGTGATGCTCCACCAGGGCCGCCGCCAAATGCGAAACTTCCTGTTCCACATCATTTAAAATCTTAGTCAAGAATTCAGGATCGGGCGAGGCGATTTGTGACTGAAGTTCCATTTCTTGCAAAACCGACTGGCAGCGTTCCGCCCCAAAATTTGCCACCAGCCCCTTAAGACTGTGGGCCGCGCGATGCGCGCGTACCCAATCATGACGTCGCACCGCGCCTCGCATTTCGTCCAGCAATCCTGGAAAATCCTCGTAAAAGAACGTGATTAAATTACCCAGCAACTGCTGGTCCCCACCCAAACGGTCCAAGCTCGCGGGAATATTGATAATAGGTAGCTGGGGCGTGGTCATAGCTGCATCCTCGTGTAAACCTTCTGCCGAATGGGCTGGGGATGGGGTAGGGGACGCTTTCAAAATGTTCCCGATCAATTCCAAAAGAGATTGTACCGCAAAAGGTTTTTCAATAAAGGCATCCGCCCCCACCGCCACAAACCGTTCATAATCGTATTTTTGCCGCCGCGCGGTCGTGGCGATAATCGGCACGTGCTTATCACCTTCTAAAACACGCAGGATGGATGTCGTCTGCAAGCCATCCAACAATGGCATTTGCAGATCGATAATGATCACATGGGGCACCTGCTCCTTTACTTCGCGAATAGCCCTAATTCCGTTGGAAGCTATCCGCACGCGATACCCCGCGCCGCTCAATATTTGAAACAAATACTTTTGCGTGGCCGGGGTATCCTCTACCACAAGCACATCAACAGGCTGGGCGGGCGGCGTAGCGCCTTCCAAATAGGGGGGGATCGAAGGCATTGCCCAGGTAGTTTGTAAGTCAGTTGACATAAGTGGCCCGTGGCAAAACTCACCCACTCAGGCAGCTTTTCCGTAGTTTAATAATAGAGGTCGCAAATGTCATACCATTACAATTACACCAATATATGCGTAACTAATTTCTTGATTTGTTTGGGCGTTAGGGCATAAATTGCGGAATAATGCATAATTTTATTGTCCAATATATTATTCCCTGGAGCCGGATCGCCCACGATGATTTTTTACTGGGCATCTTTATTAACCAGTAATCCGCTAGCACAACTGGGCAAAATGTCTTTTGTCGGAGGAATTGCATATTTTTGGCATTAATTTTGCTCTATTAATAAATTATTTCAAAAATTTCTACTTTAGGATCATCAAATACACCATGGTTAAGGAAATACATGATGTTCCCTTTTCGGGGGGGATCAAGCAATCTGCGGGGTTACTAGGGAGCGAAGAGCGGGAACTGCGATTACAGGCGGAGTTCATCCGCCAGCTATCAATCGTTTTTCCGGTTTTAGCACGCGCGTTGTACGTCCAGGTGGATAGCCAGCGGCAGGAATTGACTTTGGCCGGTCGGCTACCCACCTTCTACATAAAGCAACTTCTTTATCGCTTTTGTAGCCGACAATTGCCAGAATATCGATTGATTGACCGATTACAGGTCGATCAACATTCCAACTGGCCACTGAGTTAACCCCAGGCTACACAAAGAACTGTTTTGGCCGTCCGGGGAATTCCTCTTCTAACATTCGACATTTCGTCAAAAATAAATGGCCGAGGTCAAACCCGCGTTTAACCCCGGCCATCTTATAAAATAAATTTACTTTTCCGCCCTGGTGACTCGTGCTGTGTCAACATTGAGTATTGACTACTCCGAAAAGCTGTAGTCCACTGCCTTCATGTCCAAAACGTGGGCGAGCACTCAGGGGCTAATTCGTCCGACTTGCGACTTTAGCACCGACACCACGCTCACCCATGCCTAACTCGTCAACCAATAAATGAGTAACAGCAAAGGAAGTGGAATTCCGATCACCCACAGCATGGCAAACAAAAATTTCTTTCCCATGGTCCACCTAAAAGTAAACAAATCTCCGGTTGCTACGCGGGGTTTCGATTAACCTTCCGCTTCCTCGGTCAAGGCCTCGACATTGATAATCGACTCCGCCAATTCGGTGAGCAGCTTATCCGTGGCTCCCTCTTCCTGCAGGCTTTCATCCAATAAACTGGCCACATTTTCATGACCCAACAAAGTGGCAAAAGTGCGGGCCACGCCGTACGCGGCGATTTCATAGTGTTCCACCCGTTGGGCGGCGGAAATCAGGGCGGCATCCAGCAAATCCGGTTCAACATCCATTTTCATCAGTTCCGCCCCCTCTTCCAACAATCCTTGCATTCCCACGCAAGTGTGCCCCGACAACCTTAATTCCAATTCGCTAGCAATTTGGTCCAAACGTTCCACTTGGCCTTGTGTTTCCTCCAAATGGTGGGCAAAGGCTTCGCGCAATTTTTCATTGTCCGCCGCCTTGGCCATTTTGGGCAGGGCTTTTAACAGTTGCTTTTCGGCACTATAAATGTCCTTCAGTTCGTGTAAAAACAAGTCGTCAAAGGTGTTTAACTTTTTCATCGATCGTGCTCCATGATTAAGGGGTGAGGACCCGGGAAATGCCAGGTGATGACTTACGGATTTTGATTGGGGACGGCGTTGGCCGCTTCGGCCTTTTCTTTTTGGATTTTTTCGGCTTCGGCGCGTTGTGCTTCTTGCAATTCTTGTTGCTTGTCAACGATTTTTTCATTGGCATTTTGCTGCGCTTGCCGTACATCCGTCGTGGCATCTTCCTTGGCATTTTGCAGCTCATTTTGTTTGTCAAGCATTTTCTTCTTGGCGTCCACTTCGGCTTGACGCACATCTTGCTTTTCCGACTGGGGGTCTTTCGCGCATCCCGCCAGACCGAACACGCATAAGCCGATCGCCGTTAAATTCAAACAACGTAACATGGATTAATCCTCGCAAAAAAACGGTGTTATCAACCGCCCATGATTGTTGCGCTACAAAACTGCAACGGCGGTACTTTAACCAAAAGCAAGTTGCATGCCAGAAGTGGTTTGGCGCTTAAATGAAGTTGCGTTGCTCTGCTCTATTCCAGAACAATGGATGTATTGTCAGTTGTTTGATTTTCGGTCTAGTGAAACTGGGTGTTTTTGTTTAAGCAAACGGCAAGAATGACTACTTTTGCCTTGAGTTTCTAAGGGAATGTTTTAGCCTTGTTTCAAGGCTTTTGGTTGAAATTTGATCAGTTTGGTAGCTTGTATATCAGACTTGACAGCAACTTTTATGTAAAACTCGTGGTTGAGCTAAGCACAATCTCCCACGGGGTTAAATGGGACTACGGAAATGAGCTGGATTGGCAATGGCATGTTATTTGCCTTTACTAACTGTAGAAGGAATTTGCAGTTAGACTATCCTTCCGAAAGGAAAGTACCATGAAATGGGATACGATTCAGGCCAATTGGACCGAATTAAAGGGTAGAGTGGTGGAGTTTTGGGGACGGATCACAGAGGACGACCTAAGCATCATTCAAGGCAAACGCGACCAGCTCATCGCATTACTCCGACGATATTATGGTTTGAGTCAGGATGAAGCTGAGCATGAAGTCTGCAAATTTCAAAAGCAATGCGATGTCGAATTAATCTAATGGCATAATTTTTCCCCGCCTCTTAAAAGAAGCAAAATAGTCCAATGGCCAGATTAGGAAAAGTGGACCGGGCACTGCTGCGCACCAGTTATGTGATTACTGCATTTCTTTTAATCGCGGCGCTCTATCTCGGCCAGGATGTGTTTTTACCGCTCACCCTGGCCATTTTATTGACATTTCTACTGAGTGGAGCGGTTTCCCGCCTGGAACGCTGGGGCATGTCACGCATCCCCGCGACAATTTTGGCCTGTGGTATCGTAGCCGCTGGCACGGCTGTGGTTTCCATGATTGTGGTTGGCCAAGCGGTCTCCCTGGCCGAAAATCTCCCCAGTTATCGGCAAAATATTGTCACCAAAATACAGGCGATTCAAGGCTCTTCCGGTTCTTGGGTCAAGCGCACCTTGGGGTTTGTGGAACAAATCCAAGAGGAAGTCGCTGCTCCGCAAGACTCAAACGTGGAGGATAAAAATCCTGGATCAGGGACGAAAAATACGGGCCAGGATCCTTCTCAGCTATCCACAAATACCACGGATGCAAACACCCAAAAATCGCCGCTGGCTACCCCGGCACGCCCCGTCCCCGTCCAGCTGATGAGCCGCGAAAATGGCCTTTGGGCCTATTTTCGTACGATTTCCGGTCCTTTGTGGGAACCGGTGGCGCTTATCGGATTAGTTAGCCTGTTTACTATTTTCATGCTCATCGACCGGGACGATTTGCGTAATCGGTTGGTGATCTTGCTGGGGAATCAACGGCTGTATGGCACCACCCAAATGCTGGACGAAGCCGCGCAGAAAGTGGGAAGATATTTGCGAATGCAACTGCTCATTAACACCCTGTATGGAGCGGCCGTGGCGGTGGGGTTGGCGGTGGTGGGCCTGCCTAATGCGCTGTTATGGGGGTTTTTGGCAATGATTTTGCGCTTTATTCCCTACCTGGGTCCCCTGATTGCCATGGCGTTCCCTATTATGCTTTCCTTGGCGGTTTTTGAAGGCTGGATTCAACCGCTGATCATTGGCGGTTTATTTGTAACCCTTGAATTAATATCCAATAACATCCTGGAACCGTGGTTATATGGCAGTAGCACCGGATTAACGGCCATGGGAATTTTGGTGGCCGCGTTATTTTGGACAAGTTTGTGGGGAACCCCCGGATTAATCATGGCCATCCCTATCACCGTCTGCATGATTGTGATTGGGAGGCATTTTCCCCAATTTCGTGGTTTGAGGGTGTTATTGAGTGATGATGAGCCGATGCCGCCCGCGGCCGTGATCTATCAGAGATTGCTCGCGCGAGACCCGGATCAAGCGGCTGAAACCTTGACTGAATGCGCGAGCTGTCGGAGCTATGAAGTCCTTTGCGATGAAGTTTTGCTACCCGCCATCAAAATGTACGAACAGGATCGGCATCAAGACGTGATGGACGCTGACGAACAAAAAACCCTGCAAGCGGATTTTCAGACTTTATTTCAAGAAAGCTTGGAAGATGCGTTGGCAACGACGCCCACGGAGGTGGTCCCGACCAAATGTCCCGCCCGGATTTTATGCATTCCCGCCCGCGACCAAGGAGATTTATGGGCCTCGGAATTGCTAGCCCGGCTCTTACTGCGGTTGGGGCACTCGGTTGATGTGATCCCAGTAAACCAAACTACCGGCGAGACCGCCGAACAATTCGACCGCGGGGATTACGACCTGGCGATAATTAACGCCGTTCCCCCGGCAGTTACCATGCATATTCAATATCTTTGCAAACGCCTGCGCGCAGTCGCGTCCCAAGGCAAAATCTTAGTCGGTTATTGGGCTACGGACGCCTTTGTGGAACGGGTGCGGGAAAAATTTACCAGCCGGGGAGCCGATCAGGTCGTTACCCGATTTCAAGACGCGGTCCAATGGTTGCAACGCGAAGCCCCCAGTTGGTCCGCCGCCCGCCAATGTCGCACGGCCGCGGACAACCTTTCTCTTTCCGCTAGCCCGCGTCGTGAAGCCAACCCGCGCGATGAACAATCTGACAACTCTCCCGCGTCGATTCCGAATGAGCGGGAAAATCAGCGGGAGGCGCGTGATTCGGCCGCTCCCGCTTGAGTGTTGAACTAATAATTCAAGATCTGATCGGCGTATTTTGCCAACACCAGGAATAATTGATGTCGTTCCAGCGGTTTGGGTAAGTAATCATTGCACCCCGCCTCCAGGCATTTTTCGCGATCTCCCTGCAGGGCGGCGGCCGTGAGGGCAATGATCGGCAATTTATATCCCAGCGACCGGAGACGCGCGGTTGCATCAAAACCATTTAACACGGGCATTTGCATATCCATCAGGATGACATCAAATGGTTCCTTGCCGGGGGCTGACTTTAGCATTAAATCCATCGCTTCCTGCCCCGTATTAACCACGGTTACCCGGGCCTGCACATCTTCTAACATGCGCCGCACCAGATATTGCACACTGCGGGTATCCTCCGCCACCAACACGCGCAAGGGAATCGTCACCCGCAGCGTTTCGTGAATATGCTCGTTATCGGCCGCCAATTGCTCCCGCACGCTAATCGTCGAAGCGGCTTCTTCCTCCGTCAGCGGCAACTCCAAACCAACCTGGGTCCCCCGGTTGAGCGTGCTTTGTACCTCTATCCGCCCCTCCAAGAGTTCGGTCAATCGCTGGCAGATCGTCAAGCCCAGACCGGTACCGCCATATTTTTGCGATAAATGGCGGTGCTCTTGATGAAAGGCCGTAAAGATGTCCGCCAGCTTTTCCCTGGCGATGCCCACGCCCGTGTCGCTCACATCAATGCGCAAAAAGCCCGGCCGCAAGGGATCGTACGGACGGACATGAATAATGACCTGGCCCCGTTCGGTAAATTTAATCGCGTTGCCCACCAAATTGATCAGTATTTGCCGCACCCGCAAGGGATCCGTGTTAATCAGCCGCGGCACGAATTCGGGATAATCGGTGTGCAATTCAATCCCTTTTTCCTGGGCCAGCGGCGCAAATAACGAATGCACGTCCTCGATGGTTTGCAAGAGGGAGCAAGGTACGCGATTAACTTCCAACTTGCCAGCCTCGATTTTGGACAAATCCAAGACATCGTTTAAGATGCCCAGCAAGAGTTGCCCTTGATTGCGAATCATTTGCACCATTTCGCGCTGTTCATCGTCGGTCAGTCGGGGATAAAGCGTATCCGCGCAGCCCAAAACCGCGGTCAGGGGGGTCCGAATTTCATGACTCATATTCGCCAAAAACGCGGATTTAGCCTCGTTGGCGGATTGGGCCTGGGCCTGCGCCAGGCGCAAGGTATCCTCGATGCTTTTGCGCTCCGTCACGTCACTTTGAATTCCGACGTAGTGCGTCACGTTGCCTTGCTCATCCCGCAAGGGGCTAATACGCACTTCATTCCAAAATTCGGTCCCGTCCTTGCGATAGTTTAAAAGCACCACATTGACATCGGTTTGCCTGGACAGGGCCTCGGTAATGAGCCTTATCATGGCGGGATCGGTCTTGGGACCTTGCAAAAAACGGCAATTCCGCCCCACGATTTCCTGCCGCGAATATCCAGTTAATAATTCAAAACCGCGATTTGCGTAAAGAATTTCGCAGTGGGGTGTTTTGGCGTCGGTGACCAGGATGCCATTGGTGGCGGCTTCCAGCGCGCGGTTGCTCAGCCGCAAGTTTTCCTCAAATTTTCGCCGGGCGGTAATATCCCAGTTGAGACCGATCATCTTTAATGCCTGGCCGGTCTCGCTCCAAATGACTTTGCCGCAACCCTCTAGCCAGCGCACCCCTAGCGTCGGATGAGTTATTTGAAATTCCGCCTGATAACGGCCATTCTTTTCCAGCGCCGCCTCGGTCCGTTGCCGCACCCAATCGCGAAATTCAACCATTACCCGGTCAAAAATCATGTTAGTGTCGATTTTGCCGGGCTGATCGACAAATCCCCATAATTCGCGGCACCGTTGGTCAAACGTGCAATACCCCTCCACCAAATCCCATTCCCAATAGCCCATTTGGGCCGCATCGAGCGCTAACCGCAACTGCACCTCGTGCAATTCCAAGGCGGCCTGCGACAGGCGATGCGCGTGAATCTCGGATTGGAGGGTTTGGTTGACTTGATAGAGCTCATGCGTACGTTCCGCCACCAAATTTTGCAAATCCTGGGTGCTGCGCAACATAAGGGCCTTTGGAATGACGGGTATTAATGCCACCACCGTTAATACGGAGACTCCCGCGGTGACCATTTTTAACAAGCCCCCCAATCGGTAGGCTGGCCACCAAAACATTAGCGAATCCAAAAGATGCGTCATTCCGCACGCCAGAATAAATGCGCTAAATAGCCAAAAAATCCGGGGAAAAGGTAAATCCCTGCGTTTGCGTATAAATACCCATAATACGATGGGGATGGCGGTGTAGGCCCCCCAGATGAGCAAATCGGAAATGATATGCAGCCACCCCCAGCCAGGTTCTTCGTGCCAAACTGTGCCACAATGCCAACGCGGCGGAAATCCAGTTGTATCCCAGATCGCATTGAACCAGTTCAACATAAAATCCTGTCAAAAACTCATCCCAGGGTTGGGCCACACGAATGAATAATAACTGCTCCCAAACGCCACAAACCCTGCACACTTTTAATAAGTGCCAGGGTCGGGCGTATAAAAATATACCGCTAATAATGTATATTTAATTTCTATATTTTTATTGAACTTCCCAGGCTACGGGGTGCCCCGCGGCACTTGGCCAAACAACAGGCTCAAAATGAACAACACAATAAAAATGAAAAATAAAATCTGGGCAATGCCCGAGGCGGCGGCGTAAATGCTGGTAAAACCAAATACCCCCGCAATTAGGGCAATAACCAGAAAAACAATGGTCCAGTGTAACATGATTGAACTCCTCATATGGATTGAGTTTACAACAAGCTTTACCCTCTTCTAGTACATGGGCAATTTCTGCGCCGTGAAACATTAATTAAGCCACAAGTTCGCGGCCCATTAATCTCCTGACGACGTAATTATTTACTAAATCATGGTTTATAGCCAATTTAAATCTTTCAGCTATGATACTGAAGATTGTTAATTATCAAGAAGACGCCCCTGTCTCATTAACCACCAAACTGATTGCAAATATACCACTAACTGCGACGCGTTAGTTGCCTACCGTAAATTCACCACAGGATTGGCATCGCCGGGCGGTTTGGCATTGTATTTGCTTGAACGAAAAAATGCTCTTCACCCTTTTCAAAATGACACCCTTTTCAAAATATCTGCCACATGCTCAAGTATTCATCGAGTGTCACTTCTACCACCGCGTCCCTTAAATCCAGCGGAAAAATGCTTCTCGTCCAGGATGTTCCAGAGGATTCTTTTTCCAGTCCCGAATTGGCGGGGATGGGAGCCATCGTCCATGCCGGCGGCGTGGCATTTCGAGTGTGGGCTCCCCACGCGGAAAAAGCTTTTGTAGTGGGTAGCTTTAATCAGTGGCAAGAAACCTGTGCACTGCGCAAAAACGATCAAGGTTTTTGGTATGTGGATGTGCCAGGCGCCAAAGTCGGCGATGAGTATCGATATTTATTTTATCGGGGGGAAGAACGACTATCGCGCATCGACCCTTATGCCAAGGAAGTTACCAACTCCATCGGCAACGGTGTGATCGTCGATGAGGAGTTTGATTGGGGAGAAAACAATTTTCAACTTCCACCCTGGAATGAAATTGTGATTTATGAACTTCACATTGGCACATTTGGCGACCCCGACCGGCAACAACCTGGCAACTTTGACGCGGCAATCGCCAAATTTGAGCACCTAAAGCGGCTAGGCGTCAATGTCATTCAAATCATGCCCACGGCGGAGTTCGCCGGGGATTACTCTTGGGGATATAATCCGGCCCATATCTTTGCCACGGAATCGGCCTACGGCGGGCCGCGGGCTTTTAAAAACTTTATTCGCGCGGCGCATGACGCGGGATTGGGCGTGATATTGGACGTGGTTTACAATCACTTTGGCCCCAGCGATCTGGATTTGTGGCGGTTTGACGGCTGGACGGAAAACGACGGAGGGGGCATTTACTTTTACAATGACTGGCGACGCAGTACCCCCTGGGGAGACACGCGGCCCGATTATGGCCGGGGAGAAGTTCGCCAGTTTATCCACGACAACGCCTTTTACTGGTTGGATCAATTTCATGTGGATGGCCTGCGTTTTGACATGACGCTGTACATGCGCACGGCCAATGGGTCGGATTTGCCCGAAGGGTGGAGCCTGACCCAATGGATCAACCAGGACATCAGAACCAAATATCCCGGACGAATCACCATTGCCGAGGATTTGCAAAACAATGAATGGCTGACCAAGCCCGTGGACGCGGGGGGAGCGGGATTTTCCGCGCAGTGGGACGCGAATTTTGTGCATCCCATCCGTCGGGCGGTGGAGGTTTCCTCCGACGAGGCTTGCTCGCTCATGGCCGTGCGCGACGCGATCAACTTTAAATATAACGGCGATGGATTTCAGCGGGTGATTTACAGCGAATCACACGATGAAGTGGCCAATGGCAAGGCGCGTGTTCCCACCAATGTTGATCAGCGGGACGGGAACAACTATTTTGCCCAAAAAAAGTCCACCCTGGCGGCGGCGCTGGTCTTTACCACGCCGGGCATCCCCATGCTTTTTCAAGGGCAAGAGTTCTTGCAGGGGGGCTGGTTTCAGGACACGGTGCCGTTGGATTGGGACCTAACCGACACTTACCAAGGAATCTTGCGACTGTACCGCGATTTGATCAGGTTGCGTTTGAATCGCGGCGGAACCACTCGCGGACTATGCGCCAACCATGTGGATGTCTTTCACGTCAACGACGCGGAAAATGTCTTGGCCTTTCGCCGCTGGGACCATGGCGGCCCGGCCGATGACGTGCTGGTCGTGATGAATTTTTCCAGCGAACCAAAGCGGGATTATCGGATCGGTTTGCCCCAGCCTGGAACATGGGAGCTAGAGCTTAACAGCGATTGGCAGGGGTACAGCCCGGATTTTAGCAATTTTGCCTGCGATAATCTGGTGAGCGACGCGCAATCGTACGACCATCAACCCGCGAGCGCGCGGATCAATATCGGGCCGTACAGCGCATTGATTTATTCGCTATCGGGGGGGTAGCTTCTAAGCGGGCAAAAATGCAATCATAAGTATACCGACGCAACACCCGCAAATGGAGTTTACTCGTCGTAGTTCGGGCTTCAGCCCGAAACCCAGGAGACTGTTGAATGAATTCGTTGGTCGAAGCGGATGGATCGGGCCTTTGGTCCTTTCATTCTTTTTCTTCCCATGACCTAGGGCGACGCTGCGCTTGCCCTAGGCTGGGATAGGTTGGGCCTTTGGCCCAGAAAGAATCAAACCCTTGGCCCGTAAATGAATTAACCAACGATAATCTTTGCACACTGCGAAGCATTTTAAGGTTAGTAGTCTAGATACCTGTTGGCCGCAAGTACTGGAATCGAGTTTAACCATAGTCGGACCTGTCTCACCATGACATGCCTAGACTTGATTACCTTATCTGCACCACACCCAGCGAGAGCCAACCTGGCGCATCGGCATCCTGGGTGGTGTTGGCAAAGCGCATTGGTTGACCAGTTTTTAGCGGATTTGGCACCCGCACCGCCAGCGCGTACTCCCCGGAGGACATTCCCGTAGCGTCCAGCGTGTCGCTCCACACGCGTGGTCTATCACCGGGTAATAGTCCCGTCAACTTGCCGCTGCCGATAAATGTTTGAACCACTTTCCCGTTTGCCATCAAGCCGTATTCCGGCGGCCAATCATAATAAAAGGGGGCGACGCCCCGGTTTTCGATTTCCAGCGTTACCGCGAATTTCCCACCTTGGACGGCACCAATGGTCACCGCCGGAGCATAAAATTCATAACCCATTCGCCGCACTTCGGCTTCAGCGCGCGATATACGATCCGCCGGTGGCTCTCCCCGGAACATGCCGCTGTCTAGCAACCACGTGGCATGCGTCTCTTTCACGCATTTGCGAAAATCCTGAATCTCTGGCTTTCCCGGATTTTTATCAAACACTTGCCCCCAGGCTTCGGGACGGATTTCCCCGCCGATAGGGTGCGTCCGCCATTTGGCTTGGGCGGCGGGTCCAGCGGCCTTGAGGGTGGTCATGAAGAACCACTCATCCCCTTTTTTACCGGTCTCCAGGGTGGCCCAGGCAAAGGAGTCGTCGTGATAGCCAAACTTGCGGTCGGAGTTGGTCGCTTTTTGATGGTCCCCTTCTCCCGCCGGATAGCGCAGCAACACCGGTGTGACCCGGAATGCCGCTTCGTAGGCGTCCATGACCTCCTCTTGAACCTGTTTACTGGCAAAGAGTTCCTCCCGGGGATAGGTATGCCATTCGCCCCAGGTCCCCAGCAACCCCGCGGTGATAAACCCAATCCGCGGGTCGCCGTCGTACTTTTTGCCAAAGGCGGCCAAAAAGTTTTTTAGTGAACGCCGCAGATTTTGGTCCTCGTAATCTGGCGTTTCCACCCAGGCCGGGGGGAAGGGCTGGGTGTTGGTGATTTGGTATTTGTGAACTTTTAGCCCATCCCGAATCAAAAATTGCGGAATGCCGTCGGTTTTGTCAGGGTATTCTAGATAAATGCGCAGCACCGCCTGATGGCCGCGGCCCGCGATGTCGTCAAGCATCTGTTCCAGCGGTTGCCAGTCGAATTTGTCGTACCCCCGCACCAGGGCGGCGTAGGGGAGGTAATTGAACTCCAGTGTGTGGGGAAATTTATCACGCACGTCGGCTTGGTACGGTACCAGCCCCTTGAGCGGATTATCCACCGGGGCCGGACGATACGGCAGCGGTTGATGCGCATCGCCTAGGGCTGGTCGGGAAAGGAAGACAACCAGAACGAGCCAAGAAAATTGGGAACAGACCAGACGCATTTATTTCCACTCCGTCGGGCAATAGACCATGCCCCGCGGCTCGCTGCCAGGAAGTTACAGGTTTGGAGTATTTTACCATGCCTGGGATAGACATGGCAAAACTGTGACAACCACAGGGATATTATGTGGCAAGGCCGTGTAAAATCCGGCTGCGTGGGATCATGTTCCGACATACGAGACAAACTATGACCCATCCGCTTTGGGCGTCGACTTTCCGTGTTGGTAAAAGTCAAAGATCGCCCCGATGGCGGCACCCAAGGCCAGGCCGATGCCCAGGGCTTGAGGCATGTTTCCCGTGGATGCTCCGTAAGCCGCCCCAAAGGCAACTCCCAGGGCGACACCCACGCCAATGCCATTGCCGGTGGTAACATTGCTGGCTGGAGTGTTACCCGATGCGGTGAGTGGGTAGCTTTGACCCGCTGGTTGTTCTTTATCCGCCATAGTTAGGCTCTGTGATTATGGTGGGAGTGCTGGTCCGTGTTGTCATGGTGGCGACAAAGACTATTCGTTCGCCGACAAGGGTTCTTGGGTATTTCGTGGAATTATTATAGGCGGAAACATGACTCATAGCGCCAGCGACAATAGCTATTGTCCTGAGAGCGTCCGAGGGCGGGTGTTCGAATAAAAAACATCCTCAAATTTGATTGACTACCGCATCGTTCGGAAACTGGCCGGCCAAATCGGCATCGAGTTATATCAACCGCAAGCGCGCGGCATATTATTGGGCATATTTTCCACGTTCCACTCCGGCAAGCTGGCGAAAGTCATACTCCGCGCGCGGTTCGTCGGAATCCGAGTCATCAAGGGTACTGGCCATGGTTTTTCGCCGAGACCTGACCTAAGAGGCGGTAATCAAATTTTGATTTTCAGTAATACGACTTTTCTGGACGATTCGGCTCTCCTTTTGCATAATGGTGATAGTGTTAAAAAACCCAGTCTGGCTTAACCTTTAATCAGGGATTAATGGTTAATTTTTGCAAGCGGCATTAATTAATCGAGCCATTGGCACTTCCATTTTTATATCTGATTGACCTAGGGCGACACTGCGCTTGCCGTAGGCTGTCATGGTCGGGCCCTTGGCCCACCAGGTTCAAGCCACTTTTGCACGCAAAAATTTAATGACCTTCAACCCCGCTGCGCGTCACGGCTAACCATCAAAACCCTCGAAAAGGCACAAACCGTCTGTTTTACCAGCGGACTAACGTCCGCCGCTCGCCAATTATCTCCACTCCTCCAAACTCCACTCCTCCAACCTCCCAAACTCCCCACCACGCCCATGTGGCAGATTTTAACTTCCCCCGCCGGACAATTGGTGATTTTGGTCACGGCGACGCTGGGCCTGATCATGGTCGGCTTTTACATTGCGGGGAAGTTGCGGGGTTACAAGGATCGTAAGCCAATCGACACCGGCGAGGTGCTATTAAACTTTCGTGAAATCCATGACCAAGGTGGCCTGAGCGACGCGGAATTCCGAAACATAAAAACACTGCTTTCCCAGCAGGTGGAACGTGAGCGGCCAACCCGCAAACTTCCCCCCGCCTGAGAAATCAGCCTGACCACGCCAGCCTTCCCACCCCTGGAACTCGCTGGAGCGGTCATCATGACTAATAGGCTAGTCTTTTGGTAGGGAATATGCCGAAGCTAGCTAGCACGGATTGACACGCATAAAATGAATATCCGATCTCGCAAATCGGAAATTTTTTTAGTCGTGAACATCTGTGCGCGAACGCTGGATAGATGTGATCCGTAAGGATCGCTGTGCCACCAACCGGGGCGGATCAGCAAAGTTTTTTCCTGTGCGATGGCCATTTTTTTCCATTTCGCCAAAAATTTAATTCCGCCGATCAGGGAAATCCCTGAAATTTCGGCGAAAAACGGCAATGGAAAAATGGGCAATCTGGAAAGACTCTCTGACACCGACGCCCGGGCATGGTAGCATACTTATCTGGCAGCTCGAACTGTGTGTGGACAAGGAAGCCCCTCCTGTGGCCGCTCGTTGGTTGCGCGGCGTTATCGAGCCTGAAACCTCGTCGAACGACAACAATTCTTCGCCAGTGCCAAAGACGCGCGACGGAGAGCGGAACCACTTATTAAGGACATTCGGGCATGCCCACTGGTCGAGACATGAACTTAGGCAGACGCGGCGCGGGAACCACCAAACGAAACGCATTCTGTTCCTTTTGCCGCAAAAGTTATCGTGATGTCGGTCCCCTGGTCGAGGGTCCGGGGGATGTGTACATCTGCGGCGAATGCATTGAGCTGTGCCAATCAATTTTGGACCAGGAGCGCCGCCGCCGGGGCACCGGCAAGCAACTCTTTCAGCGCGTTCCCACCCCGCGCGAGATCAAAACGCAACTGGACGAATACGTCGTCGGCCAGGAACACGCCAAGAAAATCCTCTCCGTCGCGGTGCATAGCCATTACAAACGGCTGAATCTGCTGGCCGAGGGGAGCAGCGATGTCGAAGTCGATAAATCCAACATCATGCTGATCGGCCCGACCGGATCGGGTAAAACCCTACTCGCCCGCACCCTGGCCAAAATTTTGAACGTGCCGTTCGCCATCGGCGACGCCACCACCCTGACCGAAGCGGGCTACGTGGGGGAAGATGTCGAAAACCTGCTGTTAAAGCTCTTACACGCGGCGGATTTTGACGTGGAGTCGGCGCAGCGCGGCGTACTGTACATTGACGAGATCGACAAAATCGGCAAGACCAGCCATAACGTCAGTATCACGCGCGATGTCTCGGGCGAAGGGGTGCAGCAAGCGCTCCTCAAAATGCTGGAAGGAACCGTGGCCAATGTGCCGCCGCAGGGGGGACGCAAGCATCCCGAACAGCAATACATCCCCATCGACACCAGCAACATCCTGTTCATTGTCGGCGGGACATTCGTCGGCATCGAAAAGATCATCGCCAAACGCCTGGGAAGCAAAACCATCGGCTTTGGCCAGTCGAGTGGCGTCAAGCGCGAAGAAGACTTGGCGGAGTTACTCCCCCAAGTGCAATCGGACGACATTTTGCAGTTTGGCCTCATCCCCGAATTGGTGGGCCGGTTGCCGGTGGTCTCGGCCCTGCAGCCACTCAATACCGAGGCCCTCATCCGCGTCCTGACCCAGCCCAAGAACGCGCTGGTCAAGCAATACCAAAAGTTATTTTCGCTGGAGAACTCGGATTTGCAGTTTACCGAAGGCGCTCTCGCTGCAATTGCCAAGCGGGCCAAGGAAAAAGATACCGGGGCACGGGGATTACGCTCAATTCTGGAAGAGATCATGCTCGATATCATGTATGACCTGCCAGAAAACACAGGTGCCAGGTATGTGATTGACGAAAACGTGGTCCTGGGCCGGGTGCGGGCGTTGCCAATCTTTGATGTAAAACACAAAAGCGCGTGATGCAGGGAAGGGTTAGCCGCGACGCGTAGCGGAGCGCTGTATGAAAGAGCAGGAGAGCGGAGGAGCAGGGGTGAGGGGGCGGCCAGTAGGATGTGCCTAGCCGCTTGTAACTTGCATAACCCAAGAGGCCATGACGGCGCAGTCCCACCAGGGAACCAGGTAGAAGTCGCAGCGCGGAAAATTGTTCCGCCACTTTGATTGCCCCTAACAAAACAAAGTTGCACGGTACGTTCAAACCCACCCCCGGCTTGCCGGCTGTGGGCGTCCAGTACCGTGCGGATGTCACCGGGCTCGGTCGCAATTTGGCGACCGAGCCCGTTTTTTTTTGCGGAAACAGGGTCAGGGACGAGGGGTTAGAAAACACGGGATGCTGATATGCACGACCCACTTTCCCACCACCCACTATCCACCCTCCACTTACCCCTCTTCACCACCCACGCTCCACTCATTAGCATTCTTACTGGTGGCGTGGTATCTTACACCCAGGAGCTTTCTATCCACGATTTATTATCCCGACGTTTTGGGGGAACTTGCCGTGTTGGAATCTGGCCAAATTTCTTGCTTCACCCACTGGAAACGCAACGCAATCAAACTGTTTGGGCTGTGCCTGCTCTTTTGCAGCGCTTTGAGAACGCTGGCGGCCGCTGATCCTTTTGCGGAACTTGTCCGACCAACCGAGCCGTTGAGTCCCCAGGCGGAACAACAGGCGTTTCATTTGCCTCCCGGGTTTGAAATTCAGCTGGTCGCGGCCGAGCCTGATCTGCGCAAGCCGATGAACATGGCCTTTGATGTGACGGGCCGGTTATGGTTTACGGAGTCCCGTGAATACCCCTATCCGGTGCGGCCACCCGCCGCGGGACGGGACAGCGTGCGGATTCTTAGCGACTTTGACGCCCATGGCAAGGCGGGCAAAGTCACCATTTTTGCCGATGGCCTGAACATACCGATTGGCTTGTATCCGTTTCGCTCATCCAACAAATCCGGCGCCCAACCGACCTGGAAGTGCATCGTCTGGAGCATTCCTCATATTTGGCTCTTGGAGGATACCGACGGCGACGATCGGGCGGACAGACGTACGGTTCTTTATGGACCGCTGGGTTGGGAAAGTGACACGCATGGTAACTTGGCATCGTTTCGTCGCGCGGCAAATGGTTGGCTTTACGGCACGCATGGATTTAATAACACCACCACCATGCGCGGACGGGACGGCAGCGAGATTAAAATGCAAAGCGGCAACACCTGGCGCGTGCGCATCGACGGCGACCGGGTGGAACAAATCACGTATGGCCAGGTTAATCCCTTTGGTCTGTGCGTCGATCCGCGTGGTTTTTGGTACACCGCCGACTGTCATAGCTCCCCCATTTATCAGTTAATTCGCGGAGCGCATTACCCCAGCTTTGGCAAGCCGCATGACGGGCTGGACTTTGCCCCCACCACGATCAACCATTCGCACAATAGCACGGGCATATGCGGGATCACGTATTTGGATTCACTCGCCTGGCCAGACGAGTATCAAGACAATATTCTGATCGGCAACGTCGTTACCAGCCGGATCAATCGGGATAAAATCACGTTTACCGGTTCATCCCCCAGCGGTGCGGAACAGGCGGACTTTGTCAGTACGGACGATCCCTGGTTTCGTCCGGTGGACCTGCAGTTAGGCCCCGACGGCGCGCTGTATGTGGCGGACTTTTATAATCGGATCATCGGCCATTATGAAGTGCCTCTGGACCATCCCGGACGCGACCGCGAACGTGGCCGCATCTGGCGAATTGTGTCTACCAGCCATCAACAGCCAGCCCCGGCTGGCAGCGTTACTCCCTCTAACGCCCCCGCCACCGATTCCCCCACGCGCGATCCCCGCGCGTTGCCCTTGGATTTGCCGGGATTGATTGCCGAATTGGCCAGCCCCAACGCCACTCGCCAAAATCTGGCCCTCCATGAAATTTGCGATGTGCATGGTGTCGCCGCGGCCCCCTCGCTTCGCGAGGCCCTCCGCGGTTCACGCCAACCCCGCCAACAAGCCCAGTTGCTTTGGGCGTTGATGCGCTGCGGCGGGGTGGAAATTTCCGATTTAGAGCAATACCTCACTCAGGATGAGCCGCTGTTGCGGATTACCGCCTTGCGTATCGCCGCCGAGATGGCGAATTGGCGGGAATCGTTATGGGAGCAGGTTTTAGCTGCGTTACGGCACGAAAACGCCTTTGTCCGTCGTGCCGCGGCAGAAACCCTGGCCCTGCGTCTGGACGTTCGTACCGTTCAGCCGCTCCTCGAATCCCTGGTAGACACACCTGCCGGGGATACGCATTTGCGGCACACGCTTAAGGTCGCGCTGCGCAATCAATTGCGCAAGGACGCCACCGTGCAGCAACTTTGGCGTGAACAATTTTTTAAATCCGCTATAAGCCGCCAGCTTGAAACCATTTTGCCGGCGTTGCCGCCGGAAACGATTGCCCTGATTCGCTTGAGCTGGATCGAGGATCAACCCGGCGCTTATGACTTATCTAAAATCGGCGAGGTTCTTCCCACGTTGTTAAAATATTGCAACGCCGAGCAGCTCACCCAGTTGCGGGAACGGGTTCAACCGGCTCAACCACAATTTGATCAGCGGGAACTAACCGCGGGGCGGGATTTTTTAGCCGCCTACGAGCGATTGAATCTCGCTCCCCCCGCGGAATTGCGCGCGTGGGTCACGGACTGCGCGCTGCGCGTTCTGGATAAAACTAGCTCGCTGGGCTGGTACGCGCTGGAACCAAATGGCCAGCCCAGCCCGGCCATGCCCTGGACCGTTCAGCCTAGGGATTGTGATGACCAACAACCCGCGCTGGTCATTTCCAGCTTTCCGGCGGGGGAACAGTTTGTCGGCGTGTTGCGGTCCGCCGATTTTTCCCTGCCAACCCAATTCAGCTTTTATCTGGCCGGGCATGACGGCTTGCCCGACCAGCCCGCTGGCCGGCAAAACCGCATCCGGCTGCGACTGGCCAATGGTCAAATCATCCAAGAGGCCTTTGTCCCGCGCAGTGACGTGGCCCAACGGATATCGTGGGATTTGTCCGCGCACGCCGGTCAAACAGGTTACCTGGAGTTAATCGACGCGAATAACACATCTTCGTACGCCTGGTTGGCGGTGGGACGGTTCTCCCGCGAGCTAGACCCACACGGCGAACTGACCCGCGATCCCCGCCAATGGCAAACGGATAAGCTGCTGGCCGTGGAACTGGCGGGTAAGTTGCGACTGCGTGATAGACTACCCGGCTTGATAGCCCTGCTGCGCAATCCGCACGAGTCTCCCGCGGCGCGTCTGGCCGCGGCGCGGGCGCTGGCGACGCTGGACGAGGAAGAAGCGTTTGTGCGCATCGGCAATCTTTTGACGGATAACCTTTGTCCGGCGGATTTGCGGGAAAAACTAGGGGACCTGTGCGGGGAGGGAGGAACGCTCTTTGGCGTTTCGCAACTGGCCGCCGCGCTGAAGTCCGCGCCCGAACGGCTGCAACTGGCGTACTCGCTTGCCTTGGCTGGCTCGGCCCGGGGGGCAGAGGCGTTCCTGGCCGCCCTGGCCGAAGGACGGGTGTCGGCACATCTGTTGCGTCATCCCGCGTTGCTCAACAAATTGCGGGCCCATCCACAAGCCGCATCGTCAACGGTTCTTGCCGCGGCGCTCGAGCGACTTCCTCCGCTGGATGAGCAATTTCAAAAACTTATCGCCGCGCGGCAGTCGGCTGTTCGCAACGCCGCGGCGGACGCCACCCGCGGCCGCGCGATCTTTACCAAAAATTGCGCGGTCTGCCATAAACTGGGCA
Organism: Pirellulales bacterium; assembly: GCA_033762255.1. Taxonomy (NCBI): domain Bacteria; kingdom Pseudomonadati; phylum Planctomycetota; class Planctomycetia; order Pirellulales; species Pirellulales bacterium. Next base: position 72,665 of record JANRLT010000039.1, read on the forward strand.
ATGAGGGCGCGCTGGTCGGTCCGCAACTGGACGGTATCGGCGCGCGGGGAATGGACAGGCTGCTAGAGGATGTGCTCGATCCCAATCGTAATGTCGACCGGGCATTTCGCGCGTCGGTCCTTACGCTGAAGGATGGGCAAGTGGTGAACGGCCTGGTCCGCCGCGAAACCGACAGCGCGGTGATCCTGGCGAATCAAAAGGGAGAAGAATTCACCGTGGAAAAAGCCAATCTGGATGAGCGGCGAGAGACCGATAGCTCTCTTATGCCTAGCGTCGCCGAAACCCTGCCAGACGGCGAACTGGCGGACTTGCTGGCGTATTTATTGGCTCAACAAGGAAAATAAATGCTCGGTTCAGGCAGCCCCGGGCCTCCTTGGGAAGAACTGTAACACATTTTTGTACGTCCTTATCCAGGGTGGAGAGTCGCTCGAGCGCCGCGACTCGCCGCGTCTGCGCGGCAACCCAATCACGGGTTTTTCCATCCATTTTTAGGGAGGTCCCTTCAGGACACTTCCTCCGTGAATAATTCCCCTTTCGGCTAATCCACGTTTGACAGATCCGCCGTGCTTTCAACAGCCGCGCCCTCGAGAGCCGCGTCCTCGGCTGTCGCGGCAAAGCCCCGTAGCGGCAGCACCTGGGCCGGAATGCCACACTCGTTCAAATACCGCGTCAGTGTCGCCGTATAACCATGCGTGACCAGCACGCGCTCGGCCCCGGTCGCCCGGATCGAACTTATAAGTCCTTCCCAATCCGCGTGGTCCGACAGCACAAAGCCCCGGTCGTGGGTTTGGCGGCGCCGCGCGCCGCGAATTTGCATCCAACCGCTGGCCGCGGCGGTGGAGCTTTCTCCAAACTTTCTTAGCCACGAATCGACATCCGCCGCCGGTGGAGCCACCACCAGCGCGCGCCCCTGGTGTTGCTTGGCCAGATCGGTGGTGATTTGCTCGACCAGCGGCAGACGCACCCCCTGCAGTCGGTACTGCTCCACCAGCGGCATAATCGCCGAATGGACCAAGATTGGCCCCAACGACGCATCCACCCCGGCCAGCAGCCGCTGCGCCTTGCCCAGGGAATATCCAAATAGCACGCTGGTGCGGCCTTCCGCTTGATTTTCGGCCCACCACTGGTTGATCTGGTCAAAAATCCGCTCTGGCGGCTGCCAGCGATAGATGGGCAGCCCAAATGTCGATTCCGTGATAAACACCTGGCAGCGCACCGGCTCAAATGTGGCGCAGGTCGGATCGATGGCCGTTTTGTAATCGCCGCTGGCCACCCACACCATCCCTCGGTGTTCCACCCGCACTTGGGCCGACCCTAGCACGTGCCCTGCTGGAAACAATGTGATTTTTACCGGTCCTATTGTCAGTGTCTGGCCGTAGGGCACCCCCTGGATGACCGCGTCCCGACCCACCCGAGTTTGCAACACGCCCACGCCAGGGGCCGCGCACACATACCGGCCCATGCCGGCACGGGCATGATCGGCATGGGCGTGGGTGATGACGGCGCGGCTGACAGGCCGCCAGGGATCGATAAAAAAATCCCCGGCGGCGCAGTACAAACCCCGGTCGGTGACGGTGAGTAAGTCCATAGGGGGAGGGGTTAGGGGTCAGAGGTGAGGGACGAGGGGCGAGGGAAATGCGGGAGATGGGAGGCGAGAGAGGGAAATTAGAAGCTGAGGAGATTGGGTGGCGGGGGCAAAACTTGCTTTTGCCCCGTACAGGAATATTCGCAGGTAAAGGGGAACAAAACCGCCGATGGTATCGGCGGTGACTGGAAAGCTCGGCAAGAACCCATGCTAGCAGCCAAGGCGACGCTTTCGCTAGCAACTGTTGTGTGTAATCTAATTCGTAATTTGTAATTCGTAATTGTTTGAAGCTGCTCTAGGCGATATTCCCCAAAATCGGTTTAATCCGCAGGGTTTTCCTGGCCGATAATCAAAAAGATATCGTCCCGGTGACCTATTTGCCAGTTGCGGTTACTAAAAATAATGTCCGCTAGTATGCGACTGTCTCGCTGGGTCAAATTGTCACCATGTTCGCCAGTGCCAGAGCACAGTGGCGGCGAAAACCATCGTTAGTCCCGCTTGACGGGCGGGCGCGGCTGGCGAATATGAATTTCACGGAAGAATCACCAAAGCAGAGGTTGGGCCATGTATCGTTCACACTGGGGCTTACGGGAAATTCCCTTTCGCGGCGGAGTCGAGTCGCGCTTTTATTATGAAAGCCCGGCGCATGAGGAAGCCCTGGCCCGCATGCAATTCCTGGTCGAGGAACATCACCGGCTGGGAATTTTATCCGGCATTGGCGGCGGAGGAAAGTCGCTCCTGCTAGAGGTCTTTGACCGCCAACTGCGCCGCCGCGGGGCCCAAGTGGTGCATCTGAGCCTGGTCGGCGTGGATGTCCGCGAATTGTTATGGTGCGCCGCGGCTGACCTGGGGGCCAATCCCGACCGGCAAGCAACCGAATTTCAACTGTGGCGATTGGTGCTGGATTGCCTGGCGGCAAATCGGGTGCATAACTGTGATACCGTGTTTTTGCTGGATGATCTGGATGAATGCGATGAACACGTGCTGGCCGCGGTCCAGCGGTTGTTGGAAGCCGGCAAGTCGTCCGCGGCCCGTTTGACCATCATCGCCGCCTGGAACACGGATCAATTGCGGCAATTACCCCCCCGGCTCTTGGCCCAGGCTGAATTGCGAATCGAGCTGGCCGCTTGGGAAGAAAGCGACACGGCTAACTACCTCTTGCAGTCGGTCCTTCAAGCGGGGGGACACGAACCGCCATTTAGCCTGGCGGCCATCCGCCGCTTGCACCAGTTGAGCCATGGCGTACC